>CAYHFJ010000005.1:0-45464 GCA_964355885.1 uncultured Flavobacteriales bacterium | reverse complement strand
TTCCGAAATATAATATTATAAAACCTGCATTAGATTTGGTTATACCGCCCAAGTTTTTCAAAAAATGAAATAAGTTCGGTATAAATGAAAAGTAGTGTTTAAAATATTCGTCCGGTTGAGTCTTCTAAAACAGGCAATGCAGGATGCTTTATCAACAACAGAGCGTGTAAATCCGGAGAATCCTATCGACTAATACTTCAAACAAGGTAGTTACTTTTATCGGAAATGATAAATCCGATGATGACCCGAATTCTTACAATTTCATGCATCCTGCTTGCAGTGGCAACTTTTGCTGTTATGACGGTGGATTCAGCGGTGAAAGTCCATTCTTCCACAGCACAGTTGGTAAATCCGGGGGATGAATTTATGGTTAAGGTTAGCATAGATAAAGGTGTTCTTAAAAAGGGTGCTGTTCTGCAACAAGCAATACCGGAAGGATTTTCAGTTTCTGCCATAGAGAATGAGGGTGCGCAGTTTTATTTTGAAAACCAGATGGTGCGTTTCGTGTGGGAAAATATGCCTGCCAAGCCGGTGCTTGTTATAGCTTATAAAATGAAAGCCGAAGAAACTGTTCAAGGAATAAAAAAACTGAATGGTAGCTTTATCTACGCTCAGGGCAACAAGACCGCACAGATAAATATTCCTGAAAACATTATTTATGTTTCCAATGATTTTCCTGTTTCCAACGCAGAACATCTTGATGAAAACGCAGGAACCCTTCTTATGCAACGCAGCATTTCAGAAGGAAAGGGAGAATCAGCAAATGGTTATCGAATCACGCTGAATGTTAAAAATGAGAATGAATCAGGCTTTGCTTCCTGGACAGAACAGATTCCTTCCGGATATACCATAGAGGTAAACGCTGCAAACAATGCAGCATTCAGCACCGATGGTTCGCTTATAAAATTTAACTGGACGGAAATGCCTTCAGAAAAATTCTGGTCATTTACTTACACCCTTTTTTCCGTACAAGATAAAATTCCAACAGAAAAACCGGAACTACTTGGTATCATGGTCTACGGTTCCTCTGAATCAATAAAAACATGTATCCCTGGAAATAGTCCATTCTCAAATTCAACTTTTGCAGCAATTACTGCACAAGGTTCATCCGAATTAGTTCATGACTCTCAGTCAGTATCTACGCCTGAAACAGTGACACAAATATATCCTGAAACTGAACCAACAGTTAAAGTTAACTCTCCTGTTGAATCGGAATCCGAAAACAAGGTAACAGCCGGTACAAACAACTCATTGACGCTAACAGTACAAAGAGGAATTTATTATCGTGTACAGATCGCGGCAACGAAGCAAAGTCCGACGCGTGATTCCGATTTTTTTCATTCAAAATATAAAATTACCCGTGCGGTTGACATGATTGAACTGGATGGCTGGAAAAAATATTGTATTGGTACTTTTGCCAGATTAGAACCGGCAAGAATTTTCGCTCTTGAAACCAGAACTCATATTCCCGATGCGTTTATCGTAGCTTATCGTGATGGACAACGCATCCCGGTAAAAGAAGCGATGGAATCTTTATCTCTAAGTCAATAATTTCACTTGATTGTGTTTTACCCCAAACAATGCAATATAAAAAAACCTATTACATCAGGAGGGTCTGTTTATTGACCGGCTTATACTTGTTTTCTCTAACGATTGATTATAGAATGATCCGTTTACGTTAAAAAAAAATTAAGAATTCTTCGATTCAAAACGAAGATTTCAATAGGATCTTTCATTGATTCCCTCAATGTAATTTATAAAGGCTTTACTCACCACACGATTACCTCCCGGTGTAGGATAATTTCCTGAAAAATACCAGTCACCCCTATGATTTGGACAAGCACTGTGGAGGTCTTCAATCTTCTGAAAAATTAATTTTAAATCGGATTGGAAGTCTGCAGGACGAACAAGCTCAGCAATTTTATCACTGATTTGCTCTGCCGTAAATGGCTGATAAATCATGCGGACGAAATTTTTCATATCGTTGACTCCCTTTTCCAATTGCTCTTTACATCGTTCGTAAACCTCATCAATAATATGTTCCTGATTAGTCTCTTCCAGCAAACTGATAGCTGCACGAAAGGCAACAAGGTCTCCGATACGAGCCATATCTATTCCATAACAATCAGGATACCTGATTTGCGGGGCCGATGAAACAACGATAATTTTTTTTGGATGCAGGCGATCCAGCATTCGCAAAATAGAATTTTTTAAAGTCGTACCACGAACAATTGAATCATCAATAATTACCAGATTGTCGACGCCTTTACGAATGGTTCCGTAGGTAATATCATAAACATGTGTAATGAGATCACTGCGGTCTTCATCATTGGTAATGAAGGTCCGGAGTTTAGCATCCTTGATTGCAATCTTTTCTATTCTTGGGCGAATAGAAAGTATTTCGGTAATGTCTTCATCACTCGGGCTGGCTCCCAGTGCTTTAATTTTTCTTTTCTTTACATCGCGTAAGTAGTCTTCCATCCCATGGAACATTCCATAGAAAGCGGTTTCTGCTGTATTCGGAATAAAAGAAAAAACCGTATTTCGCAAATCGTAATCCACTGCCTGTAAGGTCGACTGGCATAATAAGCGTCCTAACTCTTTACGCTCTTTATAAATATCTGAATCACTGCCACGGGAGAAATAAATTCGTTCAAACGAACAACTTAATTTTTGGGTTGGTTCCTTGATCAACTGTTCGGAAACTTTCCCATTCTTCCTGATAATTAATGCATGGCCTGGATGAATCTCCCGAATACTTTCTACAGGCACATTGAAAGCAGTCTGTATAGCGGGGCGTTCAGAGGTAACAACAACCACCTCATCATCCTGATAAAAGTAAGCAGGGCGAATTCCGGCCGGATCACGGAGGACAAAAGCATCACCATGACCTATTAATCCTGCAATGGTATAACCACCATCCCAGTTTTTCGCTGAACTTCTAAGGATATTGGCGACATCAAGGTGTTCCGCTATCAAGGGACTGATTTCCTGTTTGCTGTTACCTAATTCCTTAAACTTATAGTACAATTTATCGTTCTCTTCGTCCAGAAAATGACCGATGTTTTCCATAACGGTAATAGTATCCGCTTTTTCTTTCGGATGCTGTCCTACTTTAATCAGGTCGTTGAAGAGTTCGTCGACATTGGTCATATTGAAATTTCCGGCAACAACGAGATTGCGCGTCGTCCAGTTATTTTCCCGAAGGAATGGATGGCAGGCCTCTATACTGTTTCCTCCATAGGTTCCGTATCTTAAATGTCCAAGCCATAATTCTCCTGTAAAAGCGACATTCCTTTTTAACCATACTGTATCCTGAAGACGTTCAGGATTATTGATCCTTACATTCTCATACTTCGCATTGATGTGCGCGAAAAGGTCTGCAATAGCCTGTGAATCGTTGGAACGATATCTGCTGATGTAACGTGTTCCCGGCTCTACATCAAATTTAATGTTTGCAACACCGGCACCATCCTGTCCACGATTGTGCTGCTTCTCCATAAGCAGGTACAATTTATTCGTTGCGTAAAACGCTGTTCCATACTTTTTCTGATAAAAGGAGAGTGGCTTGAGGAGGCGGATAAGTGCTATACCGCACTCGTGATGGAGATTGTCCGACATGCCCTGCAAAGATACGTCTTTTCAGTCTTTGATGAAAAAATATTCGGGCTTTATAATACTAGAAATTATTTTTTATGCTCAAATTCGAGACGTTTCCGGCCTTTCTATCCTTCAACAAAATAATGAAGTTTATTCCAAACTTTGCAATGGAAAAAATCTATTGTATAAGTTAGGGTATTTGTTCCCCCGGAATTAATTGAAAGGCGACGCTATTTTAATGATCTTTCTTGAAGCCGGAATTTTACCTTCAGAGAGAAGATAAACCAGATAATTACCGGAATTTAGTCCGGATAAATCATTAAAGTCATAGCTGTTCACACCCGGGGAAGCATTCACCAGAACCTTTTGAATGATTTTCCCTTGTTCGCTAAGCAGGCAAATTTCAATATTTCCAGTTTCTTTGGTCTGAAATTCTACATGGAGTTTTTCCGTAAACGGCACAGGTGAAACGGATGTAATGGATAATGACTCTTCCATATTTACCATGTCAAGTTTAACCAGAATGCTATTAAATGTTTCGTGTTGTCCATCATAGTCTGTCTGCCTGAGACGATAGTAACTATGTCCTGTCAAAGGACGGTCATCTGTATAGCTATAATTTTGCTCTGTTGAACTGTTCCCTGCTCCCTGAATTTTTGCAATTTCGGTGAACTCTTTCCCATCAGAACTTTGCTCAATGCTGAAATAATCATTGTTGATCTCAGAACTGGTAATCCAAATTAGTTGTACTGAATTTTTAATGACTTGTGCGGAGAAGGATTTTAATTCAATTGGTAATGGTGTAGAGGTTGTGTACGGATTAACCGGGCCGGTTGTAATTGTTCCTGCTCCTCCTGATGTAGCTCCATTTGCAGTAAATGATGCCATGGGGGGAGCGTTGGTTGTACCATAAGTACCAGCATTTACATTTCTGGTTAATCCACTTGCATTACTTGTGCTGATATATCCGCCGCCACCACCGCCGCCATTCCCTTCTACTTCCCCTCCATTGCTCAAATTCTGGCTGCCACCATTACCGCCATTTGCATTAAGCGTTAATCCACTAATGGTCGCACTATAGGTGAAGATAATTATAGTACCGCCACCACCACCGCCACCACCGGCATCTCCAGGAGATCCACTTGATGTTGATACTGAAGCACCATTTGCATTAATTGTTCCGATTCCACTTACTACTCCTCCGCTAAGCAGATAAACAATACCGCCACCATTTCCACCAGCAGTTCCCACATTATTATTTGCATCCCCTGCGCCACCACCACCACCAAGAAACATTTTACCTGAAGAATAGCTCAGTGGCCTGCCACCAAAACCACCAACATTATAACGATTATCACCAGACCAGGAAGCATTATTCGGACCGGTTGTAATCGGGTTCTGTGTGGTGCTTGACCAGGAATATCCTCCCCGGCCACCACCACTTGAAGTACTACTTGCAAAACCCGAGCTTTCTAAATTCCAGGCCGTAGTCCAGTTTGAATTAAAATTGTGCGGGTTTCCATTTCCATTCCAAGAAGCTATCGAACCACCATTTGCGCCTCCACCTCCACCTGCATTGTGCGAGTTTCCGCCACCACCACCGTTGGCCGGAGCACCACGACCATATCTTCCATTAACATAGGATCCTTGATATCCCGCAATGCCTTCTCCTTTTTCCGCACCATCAATATCATTTGACGAACGGTATGTTGCATGATTGCCGGGAGTACTTGTATTTTGTTCTACCACACCTCCTCGAAAACCTTTTCCTGAAACTTCAATAGTTCCATTAATAGCTGTTGTTTGATTTGCCTCAATGCTCACGATACCTCCTGTGGCACCATCCCATGCCGGACACGTTACAGAAGCTCCGGATTGAATCACAAAAGTCTGATATCTCGGAACCCGTACAATTTGTACTTGTCCGCTTGCGGTATAACTTTTAGCTAAAGCAGTGGACAAATTAATAGTTGTACTGTTAGGGACAGAGGCAACTTGTAGGAATTCACGCTTACCGGCATTTCCATAAGAGGAAACAGACCCATAGGATGAACCATCGATTTGATCAATCGTTGCTCCTTGCATTTGAATAATAAGAATCAATTCTCCAGCCGCAAGGTTTGCCGGGAATCGACTATTTTGATTTAAGTAAGCATTCGAAACAGTTATGCATGTGGCTCCGGCAGAAGCATTGGAGCTAAGAGTTGTGTATTCATTCAAAATTATATTTGATCCTGAAATTGTTTTATTCCCATGGAATCCAACTGCGGCTAATGAATTGTGATTAAATCCAAAATTGGTTACAAAAAAAAGCAAGGTTGAAAAGATGAACAGGGAAGCAATGCCAATAATCCACAACCTTGTTGTCTGTTTTAGATAAATCGTCAGTTTTTGTTTTGAATAAATTTTTGCCATTGAAAAATGATATTGATTTGGCTTTTTTATACGAAAACATACTTCCCGGGTTCGGGCATAAAACACTTTGTGTAAGAAATTCGGTAAAAATATACATGAAATGGTTCCAACAGGCTAAGTATCGAATAACTAAATAAAATACATGCATAAAATGATGTAATAAAAAGACCAATACTAATCAGGATTGCTCGACATCCATGTCATTTAATTCTGGAAACGCAATAGTGAAAACATGTTTTTGATTCTCATAGGTATAATGAATATCACATGCGCAATGATCACATATTTTCTTTACAATTGCTAATCCAAGGCCAACCGAATCAGGTTGATCTCCTTTTTTAAACCGATCGAAAATCTGGTCGTCACTGATGGTGAGGGGTGCTCCGCTATTAGAAATAACGAAGTGTTTTCTGTCCAGAAAAATATTTAGTTCACCATGAACACGATTGTATTTTATGGCATTCGAAATTAAATTCCCCAACAAACTATCAGCAAGATTAGGGTTTATTTTTAAAAGGACGTTTTCCTCGAGTTGGGTATTTACCATCAGTTCACGCGATGAAATAAAAAGATCAAATTTATCAAGTTGTTGCCGAATTAAGGGCGTTATATTCAAAGGTGATCCAACATTGTATTGATCATTTTCAATACGGGTAAGCAGGATCAGACTTTTATTCATCTTTGAAAGTCGATTGACCGAATCAAGCGAACTTTTTATATGTCCCAGTTGCTCTGAATCCAGCTTTTCTGATTGTACCAGCAGCTCCAGTTTAGATCTGATAATTGCGAGTGGTGTTTGTGTTTCATGTGACATGTTTTCTGTGAACTCACGCAGGTTCTGATAATCACGAGCAACTTTATCCGTCAGTTTGCTCAATTCCACATTCAAGGTATTGAATTCTTCAATTTCTGACCGTTGAAAACTCACCCGTTCTCCTTTATGCAAATCAAAATGTTTCAGGCCACTAAGAGCCCTGTAAAAGGGTCTCCAGACCCGTTTAGAAAACCAACGGTTCAAAAAATAAAAACAAGCTATGATATCAATTGCTACAAGTAATAAAGTAAATGCCACACCGCTGAAGAGATCTTCAGTCTCCGTGAGTCTTCGCCACAAAGTAATTCTATAGCTTTCTTCTCCGATCAGTTGCTCATAGGAAAGTCGGCGAAAAGGAACCACGGCGTCCTCATACGGATCGTACTTATTTGTATCAACCAAGGAAACCCGAAAAGTAGTAAACTTCTCCAGCGGGACAATTTCAATTCTCTCACCAATAACAAATTCAATCCCTTGAATATCCCGTTGAGCGGATAATTGTTTTTCAATTTCCATTTTTTCAAAAAGCATGTGCTCGGATATCTCATTGTCCACCAAATAAAAAACACGATAGGCCAAAAAAGCACTGCTGATAAGTAACAGCGCGAGTGCAATGGCTATATAATACCGGTTGGTGACATTTAAAAGCTTCATTAGTTAGTTAATTTGTATCCTACTCCATACACTGATTTTAAATAGTCCTTTCCTCCATTGTCCATAATTTTTTTTCTCAGATTTTTAATATGACTATAAATAAAATCAAACGAATCAGCCATGTCGGCATGATCTCCCCATAAATGTTCAGCTATAGATTCCTTTGTGAGAACCTTATTGCTGTTGCTTAAAAAATAAAGCAGAAGTTCGTGCTCCTTTTTGGTCAAACTTATTAATTTATCGTTGACATACATCAGCATTTCATCAGGAATAACCCGAAGTTCGTTGTGAATAATTTCATTCTGTCCCTGGAATGAGCGTCGACGAAAAACTGATTTAATTCTCGCCACCAATTCAGGCATATAGAATGGTTTCGTTACATAGTCATCGGCACCTATATTTAAGCCGGTTAACCTGTCGTCCAATGAGTTTCTCGCTGAGACAATAACAACACCTGTCTGATGATCTTTCTTTTGAAGTTCATCAATCAGCTTTAAACCGCTTCCATCGGGTAAGCCAATATCCAACACAATACAATCGTAATCGTGAAGATCAACTTTTTCTATCGCATCGGCGAGATTTGTAGCCTGCTCACAGATCATTCCGGAACCCTTTAGAAATGAAACCATAGATTGTAACAATTCCAGTTCATCCTCAACAATTAGTATCTTCATAACTATATTTTTTTGGTCTGAAATAGCTTCTCAATGAAGCCGTGATATTGAATAAAACCAATTTCCGGTTTAAACCTCACCAATTAACCTGCAGAACTTTTCGGTTATAGGGAATTCTCAAGCTGCGTATTAATAAACAATCTTCTCCAATATGCAAAACAATAAGAACTTCCTTCATTAAAATTCCTCCCCGGGGTCAAGCTAAGTGTAAAAGTAGGAAAGAAGATGGATTACCCGTTGTTTTTTATGACAATCTCAGAAAACTCAGGAATGCTACAGAATTACCTGCCAGGTTTGATTCAAGAATATAAGACGTATTCGAATTTACAACACAAAACAAGGCATATCAATAGATTTATTTCTATTGCATAGTTTGGGATCAACCAATTTTCCGGGTGCTGTGTACTCAGAAGGGCTGGTATAAGCTGACTGAAAGGATGTATAGAATTCCTTTCTAAATACATTGATAAATAGTAAATTTGGATTCTCAAAAAAAAGTTCCGGATCGGTTGATCCGGTTTAATTAAATTTTCTGCGAAAAGAAAAACCGGAATTCACTTTCGGCTATTCTCAATTTATTTTTATGTAATGGAAAAAGTAACTGTTGTATTCCTGACTCTCCTCCTTTCAATGAATGCATGCACGACTGATCCCGATATACCTTCAAATCCGGAGGTGTTATTCCAAACTGATTTATGTTTGGATTGAACAGGGAGCAAAAAATAATTAAAATGAGAAAGAACTTATCACTACTTTTATTTTTTGTATTCATGTCTGTCCTTCAGTCTTGTTACTATGATAATATAGAGGAAATTCATGCAGCTGATGATTTGCTTACACCATGTGATACAAGTGGCATTATCTCATACAGTTCAGATATTACACCAATTATGATAAACAGCTGCGGAGCCAATAATAACTGTCATAAAAGTGGAATCAGTGACAGTGATCTTCCCTTGGATCGCATAGCAAACGTTCGTGATTACGTTTTAGATGGCACACTTATGGGATCCATTCTACATGAATCCGGATATGCGGCTATGCCTAAAGACGGCGGCTCACTGAGTTCCTGCAGCATTCAAAAAATTCAAGCCTGGATAAGCCGTGGCACACCCGATAATTAATTAAATATGAAATTCAAAAACAGCTTGCTGATCATCATACTGATGATTTCAATAAATAGTGTAAAGTCTCAGGATATGTTGAGCATTTTAGATTCAGCAGATTCAGGTCCTAAGACCCAAGACATTACCATTGCAACGTTCAAGACTACCCGTCTGATTAACATGCATACGCTTGAATCTATTGGATCACGAACTCTTGATTTCCGAATTTCACATCGGTTTGGGATAATTAACGGTGGATCCTATAATGCCTGGGGAATTGACGGGCCAACAAATATCCATTTGAGCCTTGAATATAGCTTTGAAGGCAGATTCATGTTTGGTATCGGAAGAAGTTCCTATGAAAAAATGGATGATGCATTTATTAAGTATCGACTGCTTCGCCAAAAAACAAATGGAGGAACGCCCGTGAGTGTCACCCTTTTTGCCAGTGTATTTTATACAGCTTTGAAAGATAGAAATGCTGTGAGCAACGGATACGATAAATATAAACCTATAACAAACCGTTTTTCGTATGCCTACCAAATTATGATTGGTAGAAAATTCACACCCTCATTTTCCTTTCAGATTGCACCCTGGATGGTACATTATAATTTGGTTGAAAAAATTACTGACAGGAATGATATATTTGGTATTGCAGGAATGTTCCGTCTTAAATTCAGCAAGCAATCAGCAATTACAATTGAGTATGCTTATCGTTTACCTGACTATACTAAGTCACAATATTTTGACAGTTTTGGAATCGGTTACGAACTTGAAACTGGAGGTCATGTATTTCAGATACATCTTGTGAACTCGTTTGGTATAGTCGAGAATCAGTTTCTTCCGCATACTACTACTCAATGGAACGATGCAGGTATCCGGCTTGGATTTAATATTTCGAGGGTGTTTACTTTGTAAATTCGAAACAAAAACTCTTTGGCTTTTATTACACATTACAGCTGCATCAAAAATATCTAAACACTACTTACTTAAGTCTGATACGCGCAGCACCGGTTATTTTATAATTCTGCTTCTGTTGTATAAAGCCGATAATTTCGCCGGACTTTTTCATGTCTCTGTCTTTCAAATACAATTTTACCCTGCCGCTCAGTCCCGGATTATTCGTAGCAGAAAAAACCCGAACAACAAAATCATGCAAGAGTGTTTTTCCGGCATTTTCTCCCTTCTCTACTTTACTACTCAGTCCATTTTCAGTGTATGCAAGTTGTAAAACCTGATTATTACTCTCCTTCGAAAGCGTCCAGGAAACGTAAGCAGTATCCTGATTTAAAGAGTCGAGATTTAGTTTCAGAGGTATCTCCGTCGGATTGGTAAGACCGTTATTGATTGCAGACCTAATTTTATTCGCCTCACTCAATGTAAATTCCTGAGTCCCATTTACAATTATTTGCGGAGTGTACATTTCTTTAGAGGGGAGTACTCTGGAATAATTCTCCTGTCTTCTTGTATATTGAAATTTACTAAACGGATCCTTCCAGCCTAACTTGTTCCAGTAGTCAACATGATACGATAGAAAATAAACATCTACTTTTCCGGTTGAGTATTCGAGCGACAGGTCTTTAATTAAATCTCCGGCAATAATACATTGTTTGTCTCCTTCAGAAGTGAACAGCTCAACAACTACGAAACGAGAATCTTCCTGAGAAAATAGCCATACGGGTATAATGATGCTCAATAAAAGAAATACGATTGCTTTCATGTTTTACATTTGAAATGAGAATATGTAAGATAAGAAATTAATTATTCAGCATTAATCTTAAATATACAAACAAGGAAATATTCGTGCATTCGTGGCAATTAATGACCCCTGATGATTTGCACGGACTTAAGGCACATTCAACATAGGCTGGGCTTAACAAAGCTGCCTTTCTAATCTGATAAATTAAAATTGATCTCTCTTTAATCCAAGCCATTCAAGAGCTGTGCCACTGAAAAGTCTTTCTTTTTCATCCTTAGAAAATGGCATAGATGCGATCAATGATCCGGGCTGAAGTTCACCCAGAGGAAACGGATAATCACTTCCTAAGGCGATGCGGTCAACGCCCATCAGCTCAACAAGGTAATTCAACATAGACGGATCATGGACAAGCGAATCCAGGTAAAATTGCTTCAGGTATTTTCTTGGATTTTCTTTGTTGTCGACAGCTACTAAATCCGGTCGCACATTGAATCCATGTTCAATTCTTCCAATGGTAGAAGGAAAGGCTCCCCCGCCATGTGCAAATGCGACGCGAAGTTTTGGAAGACGTTCAAAGATTCCACCAAATATCATTGAGCAAACAGCCAGAGATGTTTCAGCAGGCATACCTACCAGCCAAGGAAGCCAGTACTTTGTCATTTTCTCCTTACCCATCATATCCCAGGGGTGTACAAACACGGCTGCTCCCAATTTCTGTGCTGCTTCGAAGACAGGAAATAATTCAGGCGCATTCAAGTTCCACTCGTTTACATGCGAACCAATCTGAATTCCACGTAAACCAATTTTCATACATCTTTCCATTTCACGTATGGCAAGATCCGGAGCCTGTAATGGAATCGTTCCCAATCCGATGAATCGGTTCGGATATTGCTGAACTATCTCAGCGATGTGATCATTCAGAAACATAGAAAGATCCAGAGCGTCCTGAGCTTTTGCCCAATAACTGAACATTACAGGAATAGTAGAAAGCACCTGAACGTCTACATGATGGTGGTCGCATTCTTTTATCCTTACAGCCGGATCCCAGCAATTATCCTGTATCTCGCGGAAAAATTTTCCGTCAAGCATCATCCGGGCACAGCAGGGTTTATGATGCTCCAAGGAAATAAACCCACCGTAACCAAATTTTGAACTATAGTCCGGAAGTTTTTCAGGAAGGATGTGCGTGTGTATATCTATTCTCATTTTATTTTTTAGCTCGTTGAATTTTATCTGCCAAGGTCGAATACTTCGATGCATTCTGTTGATCACCTATATTGGCATACGTCACGGATAACATTCGGTAAGGAGAAACGGCCTCCGGATCAAGGTCTATTGCTTTTCTGAAATACTCAATCGCTATTCTGAAATTTTTTTCTGACTCCGACAAGTACTCCGCCTGACGAGCTGGATCCTGTCGGGCCTTTTGTCGGAATCCTTCACCATATACTCCGTGAACAGATGCAATATTAGCGGCAGCATGACTATAATGTGGGTTCAGGCGAAAAGCTGAAGTGAAGTATTTCAATGCCTCTTCATATCTTCCTGTCTCAAATAATAAGTTGGCATAATTATTCTGCGCGACAGGAAAAGTTGGGTTAATAGAAATCGACTTCTCATAACTCTCTCCTGCCTTTTGATAGTCCTTCAATTTATGATAAATAAAACCTTTGCGTTGATAAGCATCGGCATAGCGGGGATGAATTTCCGTACAAATATTTAAGTGGCTCAATGCCTTCTCATAAATTTTCCGGAGCTCCAGACTATCTGAAATTTTTGCAACTTCTTCATCGGAAGAAAGATGATTCGCGTAATAAAACTGCATGTGGACACTCTCCGGAACCTTCAACACATCCGCACCATAGAGTGATGAATTATCATACCATTCTTTATTTCTGGCAAAGGTGCTCACGCTGTACAACAATACAATGGCAGACATGGTAAGTAACGCAAACTTTTGCTGCTTGACCAGATTTCCTAATGAAGGAACATTTTCTGAGTAAAAATCACCAGGAACCATTTTGCTAATTGCAACTGCCAGAGCCAGACAAAAAGAAAGAGAAGGCATGAACAACAATCGTTCTCCATAGTTTGTTCCGATGAGAAAAAGCACATTCGAGACCAGAGAAAGAGTAATAAAATAATATAGAATACTAAAAGAAAAGACATCTTTCCTCTTAAAACGGACTATCGCATAAACCGCTAATCCGGCATGACAAGCCAATGAAAGAAGAAAATACGCACTACTTAATTTAACCTCCTTGAAATGGTTAAAAGAAGCATCTGCTATCATGGTGAGTGGAAAAAGTAACTGTTTTAAATAAACTCCGAGAATAAACAATGCATTAACTTCTCGTGTTAACAAGTCCTTGATCCCACTGAGGTAATTATCCTCAAGCAGTACAACCCCACTGCCGGGGCTCACAATTCTACTCCGGATAAGAAGAAATATTCCGGTTGCCACAACAAGCGGTAAGCTGCTTTTCAAAATTTGAGCTCTGCTACTTTTTGTAAAAAAGTATAACATGAGAGGGATTACAGCTAACCATGTGATTGCACTTTCTTTTGAAAGAAGAGCCAGAAAAAAGAAGGTTCCGCTATATAGCAAATGTTTCGTTTTTCGGCTATCTGAGTAAAGCATGGCAGCTCCTGCAGCAAACAAACAAAAGAGCAGACAAATGATCTCATCCCGGCTTTTAATATTTGCTACGACTTCAGTGTGTATGGGATGAGCGACGAAAAACATCGCTGTCAGAAATGGTATCAGGTAGTTTCCTTTGAAGCAAAGACTAAGCAAAGAAAAAATTGAAACACAGGTAAGAGCAAAGAACAGCACGTTCATCCAGTGGCTAAGAGCAGGTGAATTCGGGGCCAGTTGCCATTCAATAGCAAACATGGCTTTTGAAAGAGGGCGATAGAGAGTATTGTCAATTAGATTCGTTCCTGCCCGGTAAGTGCTCGAAAAAATTTCAGGCAAGGCACTGACACCCTTTTTTGTGATGAGATTTTCAGGAATGATCCCGAAATCATCTAGCACATATTTATGATTGAGAGTATTACTGTACAAGAGAAAAGCAAAAACGGCAATCACAACCATGAGCAACAGCTTCAGAGAATTTCCGGCACGAAGAACTTCCTTCTCTTTCTTGCCCGCTAATTTTCCTGTTGGCTCTTTTTGCTGTTTGGCTATTTTCTCTTTCCGGGTAAGCTTCTTCATAAGTCGGAGTTAAAAAGAAATATTTCCTTCCCTTAACTATACTAATATAATTTAAGGAAATATACTGACGGAAAAATAATTCTGCACTAAAATGGAGATAATTTTCGGATTTATTTGAGTTTAATTCCCTTTTGTGGCTCCGGTAATGGTTGCAGGTGGCTCCATTATATTCCCGCATTTCTTACAGGTTCTAAGTTCGAGATTATCGTAAAACTTCTTCATCACGGCAGGAAATTGAGTCGTAATATCTTCCAGTAAAAAATATTCTTCGAACAATAAATTATTACACTTTTCGCAGTACCAATGAAAACCATCTTTCATACCCGGACGTCTTTGCACTTCCATGACAAGTCCGACAGTATTAGACCCTCTTTGCGGACTATGCGGAACTTTTGCCGGAAGCAGAAAAATTTCACCTTCCTTGATAGGAATATCAACCGGTTTGCCCTCTTCCATGATTTTAATTACAACATCACCTTCAAGTTGAAAGAAGAATTCCTCCGTCTCATTATAATGATAATCCTTTCTTGAATTTGGCCCGCCTACTACCATCACAATAAAATCCTGATTTGGTTGATAGACTACCTGATTACCAACAGGAGGTTTTAGGAGGTGACGGTTTTCATCAATCCATTTTTTGAAGGAGAAGGCTCGTTGGAGAGTCATGTGAGTGATTTTGGTTGAATAGGTGAGTAAAGTTCAAATTTAGTTAATTTATGGGAAAGATAATCAGAACACTCTTTCTTCCCTTTTCACGAAAGAAAAAAAAATGTAAATATTTTACTTTATTATAAATAACTGGTTTTTCGAATTTTTGCTGGAGTCAAAAATCAAAAAAAAATTCTGGAAAAAATAGATCTCCGCGATTAATTTGAATTTGATTTAATAAACCATCAATCTGAAATCACCTTCAACTGTATGGGCTATTGGCATCTGACAATTATCAGAATACCCCGGAGGATCTTCGTACAGAATACCGGAAAGATGACCTACGACAATTGAACCCGGGCCTGTGAATTGAGTTAAAGTTATTGATATATCTCCACCATCGTGTATTACATCGCATGAGGATGACCCGGTAGGATAACGTCTATCCCAGTTTAATTCATATAAAACACTTGTTCCAAAGGGGAAGAATGTAATATCATCGTTACCAAGTTCATGATAACCGACAAATGGACGAGAGCCCTGAACAGGGCTATTCATTTCTAAAACAAGTGAACTAGAATTGCTTGAATTGACTACTCTATTTGCTAATATCGAAAGGTTCCCGTCTGAAACGTTACAAACAACTTGAGTCAAATCATTCGGATCAGGATTCAGCTCAAATTGGTAATAAGTATAAGTATGTTGATGATCAAAAGTAAGAGTGATAAACATATCATATTCAACAACGGTGATGTTGGAAGTCAGGTAATAAGTGAAGTACTGGTTCAATGTATCGCGTGTCCAAAGTTCAAGAGTTACCGCTACCGGATTTACAGTTGGAATCTGAGAAGGTGCAGTATATGTTGCTGCACCGTTCGACTCGGACAATGACCCGGATTGATTATTAACGGGTGTTACTGCGCCATTGAGCGTCCATTGGACCGGATGAAAAGACATCAATCTTGATCCTCCCAAAAGTATGGGCGTAATAGGAGCGAGATCTTCGTTTGGATTAGCCTTAATCGGTATTAATGGCACATATTCATCTTCATCATCAATATCTGAGCTTCTCAAAAAACCACCAATTACAAGTTGAAGCGACTGACCTGTAGGAACGAAAGCTGTTGTAGGGTTGAGATACAATTCAACAAACTTCCCTTGGCACCAATCACTAAAATGACTTGTTTGGGCTGTCATTGTATTTGCATTTCTATCATGTGCAATATGTTGAATTGCGTTCCAGCTATGATTACTAGCTTGTGTTACGATCCATAAAAAATCTTCCGGCACTTGACTAACCATAGAATCGGTATAATTAAAAACCAAAGTCACGGGAATAGCAAATATTATTCCTTCAGGTTCTAATCTGTATCCTGTACCAAATCCAAGAGGAGCTTCATTGGTGATAGGCTGAATTGAAATCTGAATGTCAGATGACAATGCACCTGTAGGAATAGTAACAATTAGTCTACCGTCACTTGACTGTATTGTTCCTCCTCCTGCTCCAATGATTGCTGTAGAGGCGGTTCCAATAGGAGTGCCTACTGCAGTAACTAATGCCGTAGCGCCTTGAGGTGTTATTGGCGCAGGTAAATCACTTTCCTTTTTTTTGCAGGAGAACAAGGCGATTATAGACACTAAAAGTATTAGAACATTGCGACGAGAGAATGTTGTGTATTCCATATATGTTTTAAGTTATTAAGTATTTCGCATTGAAGGGAGGTGTCCAAAAATTCGTTTTTCTAAAAATAATTTTAAAAAACAACAAGAAGTCTTCAGTTAATTTTTGAAAATCGTAACAAGAATACACAAATTTGTTTATTTACCCAATAAATATGCCTTCTATCTACTAATAAGTGTATAATTTAGTCCGCCTTCGCCGGGCGAAGTGGTTTTTAATGATAAAGCTATGCATTTGTGAAACTGCCCTTATGAAAATAAAAAAATGACTTATTGATACATATTCCGTTCAGCGAGTAGATCAGTGAGAAATACAAATCATTAATCTAACTAATTTGAATTTGGTATTCTTATGCCAAACGGTTTCACTCTTGCTTCTTCCCCGTTTCTATTAAGTGCTTTTATGTTTTCCAAGTAAACAAATTTGGTTTGCTTCAATATTTGTTTTCTAAATCGCTCCGGAATCGCTGAAGATTTGACATGCACTTCCATGTATTCATATAAATTCTCGTGCGGTACCAAGCTGATTTGGAACTCTACCACTGTATAATTGGTGTCATTGCAACTAATTTTGAAATCACAATTTTGTAGATCTGCTTCAAAATAATTTAGAATATCCAATCCTGTATCATGGCTGTTTCTACAAAATGAGCCACTGATAATTCGCTGTGAATTTACGATTTGATGATCTTGACTCAATACATTTTGGTTCGTAATCAAAACAATTAATACAGCAGCAAATACAGTAAAATTACTTCTATTCTTCATGTGTCTTTAAGTCTTTGATTGGTTCGAATAATGTCCGCAAACAAAGTTTTAGTGCCTGCAATTACCTTCTTGCACCCTACCCGGTACAAGGCTGGGGGCAAACCCCTTTTGTTGCGGCATTAACTCCCTCTTATTCACTCATCACTTCCCCTTCCCAAACATCTCCCCCAATTTATTTTTAATTTCTTCAGCAAATCCTTCCGCCTTTTCTCCGGCACTTCTTGCGGCTTCTTCAAGCTTATCACGCAGATGATCGAATTTTTCCCGTGCAGAGTCTCCGAAATCTCCTCCGGAGGCGACTTTGTCAAGCTCGGCATGAAGGAAGTTAGGAAATTTTTCTTTCAACGCTGCCATCATGGCTTCCACGGAGGCTTTAGCTTGTTCGTCGCTAAGGTTTGCCTTTTCTTTTACTAATTTGATTAAGTGTTCCATTGTTGATTTTTGTTATCGCCTGGGTATTGTTAGATTTGAGCTCAGATTCACCTTCATAAATATAGGCAAATCCCTAAATAGCAGCAAAGAACATGAATATTGATTTAACTGGTAAAAAAGCAATGGTTTGCGGATCGACTCAGGGAATTGGACGGGCAACAGCAATGGAACTGGCTTCCATGGGGGCTACTGTTATTTTACTCGCCAGAAATGAAGCGGAATTACAAAAAGTCAGCAGGGACTTACCCGGAAATGCAGCACACGGTTTTCTTGTAGCTGATTTTTCGAAACCGGAAGTATTACGAACCGCTATTAATCAATATGCAAAAGATCATGGTCCCATTCATATTCTGGTAAATAACACCGGTGGCCCTCCCGGAGGTCCGATTACGGAGGCAAAGACGGAAGAATTTATACAGGCATTTTCCAATCATCTGCTTTGTAATCATATTCTGGTGCAGGCAATATTGCCCGGAATGAAATCAGAAAAGTATGGCCGGATTATAAATATAATTTCCACATCAGTAAAACAACCACTAAAGGGATTAGGTGTTTCCAACACAGTACGTGCCGCTGTGGCGAACTGGTCAAAAACTCTTTCCAATGAAGTGGCTTCTTTCGGTATTACGGTGAACAACGTATTGCCTGGAGCAACCGCGACGGCAAGATTAAAATCAATCTTCGAGGCAAAAGCACAAAAAAGTGGAATGAGTGTACAGGAAGTGGAACAGGAAATGCTCAGAGAAATTCCTACTGGAAGATTTGCTGAAGCAGCGGAGATTGCAAATGCAGTGGCTTTCCTTGCCAGTCCTGCAGCCGCTTATATCACAGGTATTAATGTACCGGTTGATGGAGGAAGAACTTCTTCTCTTTAAGTTTTACCCCAACAGATTCATGGAAAAAAATTAAGACTATAACAGTAAAAGGAACGATCAAGATTAAGAAAAAAATCACTTGTGAATGTGATTAATGAAGGAGGAACAAATTCAACATGCAAAAAATTCTGAATTTTATTAATGGTGAATTAGTAGCACCACAAAGTGGAAAATACATCGACAACTATAATCCGGCAACCGGAGAAGTTTACAGTCTCATTCCTGACTCTGATGAAAAAGATGTGGACAATGCGGTGAGGGCCGCTAAACAAGTCTTTCCCCTCTGGTCGACAATGCCGAAGGAAAAACGATCCGCTATTCTCATTCGTCTGAGTGAATTGATTCAACAAAACCTGGATAAGTTCGCCTTGGCAGAAAGTGTGGACAATGGCAAACCTGTCTGGCTTGCAAAATCTGTTGATATTCCCCGGGCTGTTTCTAATTTCTATTTTTATGCTACCGCCGCATTGCATACACATACAGAGGCACATGCAATGGAACACACTGCTCTCAATTATACTTTACACACACCAGTTGGTGTAGCCGGTTGTATTTCTCCCTGGAATCTCCCTCTGTATCTCTTCACCTGGAAAATAGCTCCCGCACTGGCTGCCGGTTGCTCTGTCGTAGCAAAACCAAGTGAAATCACACCAATGACAGCTTATCTGCTCAGCGAATTATGCACAGAGGCCGGAATGCCAAAAGGAGTCCTGAATATTGTGCATGGTCTTGGGGCTAAGACAGGGATGGCAATTGTTTCACACCCTGATGTAGCAGCCATAAGTTTTACCGGTGGAACAAAAACAGGTGAAACCATCGCTCGCACCGCGGCTCCCATGTTTAAAAAACTCAGTCTGGAACTGGGAGGAAAAAATCCGAACATCATTTTCGCCGATGCGGATTTCGACAAAGCCGTTCACTCCTCTGTTCGCTCTTCTTTTTCTAACCAGGGTGAAATCTGTTTATGTGGTTCACGCATTTTTGTAGAACGAAGCATCTACGAAAAATTTAAAAATAGTTTTGTCGAAGAGGTAAAAAAGTTAAAAGTCGGCGATCCTTTGCAGGATGAGAACTGGATCGGAGCCATCGTTTCACTGCCGCATAAAGAAAAAATTCTATCGTATATTAAATTGGCACAAGAAGAAGGCGGAACAATTCTTTGCGGTGGGAATGAAGTAAATCCGGGTGGGAAAAATGCGAAAGGGTATTTTATCGCACCCACAGTCATCGAAGGACTTGCGTATGATTGCAGAACGAATCAGGAAGAGATATTCGGGCCGGTAGTTACTATTATGCCTTTTGATACAGAAGAGGAAGTACTGACCTATGCAAACAGCACACAATACGGACTTGCCGCGACTTTATGGACACAAAACCTCAGTCGTGCACATCGTATGAGTGCAAAAATACAAAGCGGAATTGTCTGGGTGAATTGCTGGCTCCTGCGTGATCTTCGCACACCTTTTGGTGGCATGAAAGGTTCTGGTGTTGGACGAGAAGGTGGCTTTGAAGCCCTGAAGTTTTTCATGGAAGAAAAAAATATCTGTATTAAATTCTGACTGATCTTATCAGCTTTTTTTACAACTCTTACACACTATAACGATTTTGATTGTTGAATCCAAAAACTACTGTTCACTCCAATGCCCTGGCTCGATAAACACCTCCATCTTAAAAAATCAAAACTGCCCAAAGCAGGAAAAGGACTGTTTACAAAAACGGATATTCCTAAAGGAACCCGCATCACCGAATACAAAGGAAGATTACAGCCATGGAAAGATGTAAAAGATGAAGACGGTTACAATTCATACATCTTCAAATTAAATTCCCGTCTCGCCATCAATGCAGAAAAGTATTTGAAAACCTTTGGAAGATATGCCAATGATGCACGAGGATCCGGACGTATAAAGGGCTTGCTAAACAATGCAGATTACATCGTGGAAGGAAACAAGTGTTACCTCGATGCAATTCGTAACATTAAAAGGGGAGATGAGATTTTTGTGGAGTATGGCGGAAATTTCTGGAAGCTTGTCAGGTTAATGGAGAAAGAAAAATTGGCTGCAAAGAAACAGAGTAAAAATAAAGTGCAGTTTAATTTTGATTTTTAAGCCTTTTGAATCAAATCCTTCGCCAAGAGCATCCAAATACAATAACAGTTTTATACCGATCTTGTTTCATTTTTCGAAAAACTTGGGTGGTAATCTAAATCTCATGTAGGTTTCATGATTTTATATTTCGGAAACCTACTTGGATTTGGTATACAATAGGCAGCCAATTTTCCTTTTTGTGTCCGATTCGAACATTGGGCAAAATCTGTCCAATGAATGATTAGCATTCAAATAGAATAGCATTCGAGAGAGGCTTTTCTTCAACAGCTATTGCACAAGAATCGAACCGTCCTTTATCTAGTTTTTCCGGACTTCGATCCAACAAATGAGGTGATCGCATATAACTCACAAGATCCCTAGGGATGACGTTGTTGAGAATGCGTTCTCTCGGGGGAGTTCAGGTCTGAATTCCTTCGGAATTCAGACCTGAACTCCCCCGAGAATTGATCGAACTGTACTTGTCATCCCTTGGGATCTTGTGAGTTTGTAGCTGACCCGTTTCTAAAAATAATGATTCCATCATGGATATTTGTTTAGTGGGAGGAAATGCCGCTTACAATACATACTCAGTTATCGCATACGGTCAGGGCAGTACAACTTTTATATTCCAGGCATTACCTCAGGTAATTATCGATAATCTTTTTGTGGATGCATCGGATATGGATAATGATGGTGATATGGATTTAGTTTTGTCAACCTATATTCTGCGCAACGATGGCACACCGACCGCTATTCAAACGCATAAATCTTCCCCAAATAAAATTTTGATTTATCCGAATCCGGCTTCAACCGTATTGAACATCTTCTCAGAACAAAAAATGAATGCTTATGAAGTTTTCGATCTTCAGGGGAGGTTGGTTCAACAAGACAAGTATCACAATTCAGGCAATGCAATTTCAATTCTTCAGCTCCCGGCAGGAAGTTTTCTCTTGAAATTGTTATCTGAAAATAGCATGGTCACGATGAAGCAGTTTACAATTATTCGCTAATTGTCGAGTCTGAAAACGTGCTTATTCCAGATTTCAAGATAGACAAATGGTACGTTTTACTCCTTTTTACCTGAAAAACAAGCTTTTTTTCATTGGATAAAGAGTCGTAAGAAAGTCTACATGTTTTTCTACCTTTAAGTGAGGAATCAACTAATTTAGAATTTCTGCTATCGATATAATAATTAATAGTTCAACTAAGATCCTTGATAAGTTCCATTTTAAGAGTTCTTCGCACTTTTAAAAATTATCTATATTCGTTTTTAATAATAATATTCAAGTCATGACACGAATTCTATCACTCTGTTTTCTTTTTTGTATGGGTTTAACTGTATCGGCACAGGTGGTTTCCATCAGTCCGTCTGTGAGCAATCCTTCTCAAACCTTAACAACTGTAATCACCTTGGCAAGCGGAGTTATGCAAACTGCCACAAGCCCAAGTCAGACTAATGATATTTATATTCGTCAAGGGGGAAATACAATCTACTGTGATTATTTTGATGCCACTCAGGTCTATCCGGGTTCCGGCGGAAATTCAGATTCACTCTTCTGTGACTTCACCATTCCTTCAAATGCGATGTTGGGTTGGTATGAAGTGCATGTCATTACCTATGTTCCTGATATCACTCCTCCTTTCACACTTCAACCTGTCGACAACGTACTGACTTACGGGATGGTTGTTGCCGATCCGAATGCTTGCCAGGTTCCATTCAACACAACGGCCACTGCAATTACCAGTACCAGCGCACAAATTAATTGGGACCCAGCTGTTATTGCAGATACTTTCCGTGTGAGATACAGAATACTTGGAGGCCCTACATATGTGTACAAAAATGTTAATGGTGGCGGTGGTGTTACAAATACAACGTTAAGTAACCTCAGTCCGGGAATTAATTACACCTTCGAAGTGAGTACAAAATGTTTAGGTTATAGTAGCACCTATAGTATCATCGACACTTTCCAAACTGCAGCTACTCCCACAAATTGCATCCGGCCACATGCACTCGACACTTCCGGAGTCACGATAAATTCGGCTACTTTGTCATGGTCACCCTTGGTTCTTGCTGACTCATTTCTGTTGCGTTATTCAATTAATGGTACAACAAACTATAGCTACAAATATGTTGTCGGGGGTGGCAGTAATTCAACAAGTCTTTCCGGACTTCTTCCGGGTAGAGCTTATCAATTTCAGGTGAGTTCAATTTGTTTAGGAATCAGCAGTGGATATAGCTTGTCCTTTGTATTCAATACAACCGGAACTTGTATAAAACCACATACTCTTACAGCAACTTCCATTACAAATACATCAGCCATCATTGGATGGACCACCTTGGTGACCGGAGATAATTTCAGAATACGATATACCATTAACGGAACTTTTAATTATAAATATAAAACTGTTTCCGGTACAATATATAGTACTACAATTACGGGTTTACTTCCCGCTACAACATATAATTATCAGGTAAGCACCATCTGTAGTGGTTCGGGAACAGGATATAGTCCGGTTGCCTCATTCACCACCACTTCGACCGCGGTAAATTGTATTGTCCCTTACGGCCTTTCATCCTCAAATTTAACCAGCAGTACGGCACAAATAAACTGGTCCATTTATGTTGCAGCAGACACTTTTCGTATTCGTTACCGTTTGAATGGTATCGGAGCGTTTTTTTATAAAAATATTAATGGCACAGGAAGTGTAACTAACGGAATGCTTACAGGTTTATTGCCATCCTCAATGTATACTTATCAGGTGAGTTCAATATGCAATGGAGTGAGCAGTGGATACAGCAGCACTTTCAACTTCACAACATCCAGCGGTTTGATTTCATGCGGTGTACCATCAGGTCTTAGTTCACCTGTTACTACCTCTTCTACAGCTCAGATCAACTGGAACAATACGGTATCTGCAGATACCTTCCGACTTCGCTTCGCAGAAAATGGTACGAGCATCTATCGATACAAAGATGTTGCGGGAGGCGGGGGGTACTCGACTGTAATTAGCGGACTTTCTCCTCTCACAGCTTATGATGTTCAGGTAAGTTCAATATGTCTGGGAATAAGCAGCGGATACAGTAGCGTACATACCTTCAGTACAGCTGTAGGTAGTGTAGCCTGCGTGACACCGTATGATTTGAATACAACAAACATTCTTCCAAACAGTGCTACAATTTCCTGGACTCCGGATGTTACAGCGGACAGCTTTATGGTACGTTATTCAAGATTAGGAACAACAAATTATAGATGGAAAAAGATTTCAGGTGCAGGTGGAGTAAGTTCTACTTCATTGACAGGACTGACAAACAATGCTGACTATCAATGGCAAGTCCGGTCGATTTGTTCTGGTGTAAGTGTTTCCGTGTATTCGGCTTCTTATTCATTCAATACCCCACTGGTGAGATTAGCCAAGCAGGAAACCATTTCTTCCGACGAACAACTTCTTGTTTATCCAAATCCCGCACATGACAAATTCAATATTAGATTTGTGACTTCTGATAATGTGTCGTGTCAGTTTTATTTGATCGATATCGCCGGTCGAATTATTTATCACGAAAAGTTTAACTCGTTTACAGGAGAAAATCTGAAAAATATTCAAACGACGGGAATTTCATCAGGTCTTTATATTGGTGTACTTGAATCGGATAATTTGAAAAAAGAAGTGCGAATTCTTATCAATTAATAAGGTGGAGAATTCTTTTCCTTCTTTGCTGTCTCAGGCTTGCGGTTTTTTTTTCACACGTCATATTAATTTTATTCCTCGTGTAGCTTTGTAGTATATTTGCCAATAACCGGAAAATACCATGTCTGAATCCGCATTTTTAAAAGAACTTCGCAAGAATTTTTCCTATGACCCTACACCGGATCAGAAGAATCTGATGGAAGAAATGAATCATTTTTATGAAAGTCGTTCAGAAAAAAAAGTATTTATCCTCAAGGGTTATGCCGGAACCGGGAAAACAACTTTTATTAAAGCACTTGCTAAAACATATTCGCATTATGAGTATAGTGTAGTACTACTGGCACCTACTGGAAGAGCCGCTAAAGTGATGAATGACTATACAGGTCAATCAGCAAGTACCCTGCATCGGAGATTATATGAAATGGGTATTGCCAAAGGCGGAAGCTTAAGCATTCGCGCGGCAAAAAACAAAACTCCGAAAACTCTTTACATTGTCGATGAAGCTTCAATGATTGCTGCAGGGGATGATAAAAGTCTATTTAAGGGGAGGAATATCCTTCGAGACCTTTTTAAATATGTATATAGTCAGGCTGATTGTGCACTGGTCTTCATTGGAGATACAGCACAACTTCCTCCTGTAGGGGAAGAAGACAGTCCCGCACTTGATGCTGATTTCATTGAAAGAGAATTTAAAATGAAAGTGTATTCCATCGAACTTAAAGATGTGGTAAGACATGCGGAAGAGTCAGGAATATTAATGAATGCCACGGCATTAAGAATTCTTATCAGCCGGAATGCCAGAGAACCTTTATTTAAGTCATCAGGTTATACAGATATAGAATGTGTTGGGTCTTCTGAATTAATGCAATCTTTAACAGATGCGTACGAGGCAAATGACCCTGCCAGTACCCTTGTTGTTTGTCGTTCCAATAAACAGGCAAACCGTTACAATGATTATATCCGAAAGGATCTGTTAAACTTTTACGAGCCACTTTCGACCGGAGACCGGCTAATGGTAGTAAAAAATAATTATTACTGGCTTGAAAAAGATTCTCAGGCAGGGTTTATCGCCAATGGAGATATTATACGTATAAAAGAAATACTGCGTACTGAAGAAAAATATGGCTTTCATTTTGCGGATGTACGGATGGATATACCTGACTACCCCCTTCAGAAAAGTATAGAAGTGAAACTAATTCTTGATACCATAATTTCTGAATCAGCGGCTTTATCTATGGAACAGAATAAAACCTTATTTGAAGCAATCAATGAAAAGCATAAAAAAATTAAGAAAGCAGCTGACCGGTTACGTGCAGTTTATACTGATCCCTTTTATAATGCTCTACAAGTCAAATTCGGTTACGCTATCACTTGTCATAAAGCACAGGGCGGTCAATGGCCATCGGTTTTTGTGGATGCCGGTTTTGTGAATGAATCCGCGGCTTCAACAGAATTACTTCGCTGGCTCTATACCGCCTTTACCAGAGCTTCAAAGAAACTAATACTTGTAAATATGCATGAACGGTTTTTCAAAAACTAAACAAAATCAATTTACAGTTTCCGTATCGATTTGAATATGTCTACTGTATGGAAACAAATTAAATTCAAATCTGGAAACACTTGTAACTTAAGTATAAATTCCTGTACTTTATTCTTCTTATTATACTTCACTTGGCCAAACCTTCAGTATCATCTGCTATAATTAAAAAATATAATGAAAACTCGATGGACGAGATGGATGATCTTCTTGTCGTCGAAGAACCCTTGGAGATACGACTCGGATACGGTTCAAAGGATAACCGTCGTCAAAAAAGTATTTCAGTCACCATGCGAACTCCCGGTAATGATTTTGAATTGGCAATCGGTTTTTTGTTTACTGAAGGCATTATTAATCAGAAAGAAGACCTCCTGCAGGTAAGATATTGTGAGAAGGAATCGGGAAAACCCGGACAGGAAAACGTTGTCCTGGTAGATTTAATTGAATCTATCGAACCGGATTTACAAAAACTTGAAAGAAATTTTTATACCACTTCCAGTTGTGGAATATGTGGCAAAGCATCCATTGAAGCAATCCACACGGTTTCGGGAAAAAACAAGTTTTCTAATAAAGCAACCGTGGGTTTTACCGCGGAAGTAATCCTCAAACTGCCAACAAAATTACGTACACAGCAATTGGTATTTGATTATACCGGCGGGTTACATGCCGCGGCTTTGTTTGATCAAAGTGGTGAATTGATTTTATTAAGAGAAGATATCGGACGTCACAATGCTGTCGACAAAATAATCGGGGCTGCGCTGCAAAATAAAATACTGCCTGCCGATTCTTACTTGTTATTTCTCAGTGGCAGATCAAGTTTTGAACTGATTCAGAAAGCGGTGATGGCGGGTCTTTCCTGTGTCGCTTCCGTCGGAGCACCCAGCAGTCTGGCTGTCGCACTTGCCAAAGAATTTAATATTACGCTGATTGGATTTGTCAGGGACGATCGATTTAATATTTACCATGAAAGAATTATCATTTAATCCGGCAAGGTATCTATAATTTATACTTAACTAATTCAGCTGCTGTTTTATGGTACTCCCTTTCAATCAGCAAATAATTATTGTAGGACGTATAAAAGTACATACTTTCTAAGAAATATTCTATCACAGAAATTTCCCCAAACTTTAACGCGATTTCCAGCAATTCAATATTTTTTTGATCAGGAAAAATATCCTCGTAATCCTTTAGTAAGGTTTCCTGAGTCTTCCAATAATCGTAACTGCGTTTAATTTCATAGTAATGTTCAATACCATGATCCTGAACTTCCAGATCGGTATATGCCAGCTTAGACTTCCGCATTTTAATTTGATTCCGATTTTCCCATAATGGAATTGAAATACCTGTATGAATTCCGTTGAACTGTTGTCCAGGAAAATCCTGATAGCGATAACCCAGCTCAAGCTTTGGAAAACGCATGGCTTTACTCAGCTCCAGTTGTTTTTGTGCAATAACATGTTCCTGAAGTAATATCTTTCGAATTGGATCATTTAATTCGTAATCAGTTTCCAATTTTTCAAAAGTCGTAATTTCTGAAGGATTGGAATAACCGGTGTCAGTAAATTGAAGGGCTGCTCCTCCGTTCAGAGCAAGGAGTTTGCTCTCCAAATTACCAATTTGCGTTTCGTTCTCAAGATTTTCTTTATGTATCCCTACAAGTTGTAATTTGGCTTTGTTCACATCAAGAATGCCCCCTTCTCCTTTATCCATTCTCATCTGAAATGCTTGTAAGATTTTTTCCGCGGACAATTTTCTACGCTGCAGTTCACCTTGTAATTTTTTCCTGTACACTAAATCAATACAAACTAACTTTGCTTCGAGCAAAATATCCTGTCGAATTGCAGCATAATGAAGATTAGCATTCTTTGAATTTTCTTTTGACAATGATTTTTTCTTACCGTATGCCGTTGGAAAATCAAACGCCTGTATCACAAGTAATTCATGCTGCTTACCTGCCGAAGCCGGACTGCCATTTAAATAATCATATTCTACAAATGGGTTTGTAGGAGAATTAGCTGTTCTGGAATTAAATATTTGTGTTTCCCTGTACTTATCAGCGGCAAGAATTTTTTTATTGTTTCTGGATACCGATGCCAATACAGAATCAATACCCGACTGAGCAGTAACACCCAAAACCAGCATTAAAAGAAACAAGAGTGAACATGCAGACTTAGCTTTCATTACTTTTTCGATTTTTAACAGAAATAAAATAAACTACCGGAACAATAAATACATTGAGCAAGGTAGAAGAGAGCAATCCACCTAAAATCACTTTAGCCATAGGACTTTGAATCTCGTTTCCTGGAAGGTCACCCGCAATGGCGAGTGGAACAAGAGCCAATCCCGCAGTAAGCGCGGTCATGAGTATTGGACTCAGACGGTCAATGGAACCGATAATGACTATTTTCGATAATTCCATTCCCTCTTCCTTTAAAGTGGTATAGCGGGAGACGAGTAAGATTCCATTTCTCGTAGCCACACCAAACAAGGTGATAAAACCTATAATGGCAGGAATGCTCATGATGCCCGATGTGAAATAAATACTGAAGATTCCTCCGATCAATGCCAGGGGAAGATTCAACAATATAATCCAGGCAATTTTTAAATCACGGAACTCCTGAAACAACAATAAGAAAATAATCAACAAGGATAATAATGAAGATACCAGAAGAATCCGTGAAGCTTCTGCTTCAGATTCAAACTGACCACCATATTCAATGTGATACCCGTCCGGTAAAACTATTTTTTCACCTAGAATCTTCTGAATTTCAAGGACCACACTTTTCTGATCCCTCCCCGCTACGTTGGCTGAAATAATTGTTTTTCGCTGGACATTCTCTCTGTTAATTGTATTCGGTCCGCTTGCACTTGTAATATCAGCCACAAAATATAAGGGGATCTTCTGTCCATCTCCTGCATCGATCAGTGCATTTCGCATATTTTCAATGGTTCCTTTATTATAATTATCAAAACGGAGAATCATATCGAAAGTCTGATTGCCTTCATAAATCTCAGATACTTTTTCTCCCGCAAAAGCAACATCTACAAATTCATTAAACTCTCCAATTGTAATACCATAATGATTCAGCATCTCTCGTTTAGCCTTAATCTGTATCTGGGGAATTTCAATCAGCTGCTCCACATTCAAATCAACTAAGCCCCCCACATTTTGAATTTCATTTTTGATCTGATTGGAAAGAGTGAATAAATTATTCAGGTCATTACCAAATAATTTAATTGCGATATTAGCCCTTGTGCCTGAAAGCATATGATCTATCCTGTGAGAAATGGGTTGACCTATTGTAATATTGGCTCCGGATATCTTTTTCAACTTCTCCCGCACCTCCATCAGAAAATCATCGCGACTTCTTTCCGCTAAGGTGAAGGGTGCATCGATTTCTGAAGCGTTTACGCCTTGTGCATGTTCATCCAGTTCAGCACGGCCAGTTCTTCTAGTTGTAATTTTTATTTCCGGGATCGACAGTAGTGTATGCTCAACATCTGACCCAATCCGATTCCCCTCTTCAAGAGACATTCCGGGAAGACTAACAACACTAATCACTAAGGAGCCTTCATTAAATTCCGGCAGGAAGCTCCTCCCGAGTCTGCTCATTGTAAACAATGCTATCAGGAATAATACTCCGGCAATTACAAGGACTGTCTTCCTAAAATTCATAACATAAGTAAGCGATCGCAGATATATTTTTTGCAAACGTTCCACCAACCAGCTTTCTTTATGACTATTCTGCAACATCTTTTCATTTGATAAAAAATAGCTTCCTAGCACAGGAGTCAGGGTGATGGAAACTATAAGGGAGGCAAACAGAGAGACAATAAACGCGATACCTAATGGTGCAAGTAACTTTCCTTCCATTCCTGATAAAAAGAAAAGTGGCACGAAAGCAACTATGATAATAAATGTTGCATTGATTATTGATGTTCTGATTTCGACAGAAGCGTCAAATATTACATCAAATTTATTGCGCCGATCCTTTTCAGGTAACATCGCGTTCTGTTTAAGCCTTTTAAAAACATTTTCTACATCAATGATGGCATCATCTACCAATGCGCCAATTGCAATAGCCATTCCTCCCAAACTCATTGTATTGATCGTAAAACCAAGCCATTTAAGAGTCAGGATGGCTACGATAAGTGAAATGGGGATGGCCACCAGAGAAATAACAGTTGCGCGCCAATTCATCAGAAAAAGAAACAGGATCACAACAACGAAAACAGAACCTTCCAGCAATGTTTTTTGAATATTGCTTATGGAAGCATTAATAAAATCAGCCTGACGAAATATTTTAGTGTTTATTTTTATATCAGAAGGTAAATTGGACTGAATCTCAGCCAGATTATTATCAATTACACTTGTCAGTTCTAAAGTATTGGTAGAGGGCTGTTTCATTACGGTCATGATCACAGCCGGATTCCCATTCAACGATCCATCCCCGATTTTAAAAGCGGCACCAATTTTAATTTCCGCTATATCCTCCAGTTTTACAGGATATGTATTCAGCATTTTAACAACTGACTTACCAATCTCTTCAACATCATTGGTTCTTCCAACACCTTTGACGATGTACTCATTTTTATACTCATTCATAAAACCACCCGAGGAATTCCCATTAGCTCCCTTTGCGGCATCAAGCATCTCTGCAAGGGTCACATGGTAAAATTCCATTTTCTGAGGAGATGCCAGAATCTGATATTGCTTGTATTCTCCTCCTATAACCACAACTTGGGCAACTCCGCCTGTTGCTAATAAACGAGGACGAATCTTCCAGTCGGCGATTGTGCGGAGATCCATTTGCGAAGTGCTGTCCGCAGTTAAACTAATGAGCATAATCTCTCCCATAATCGACGACTGTGGTGCCATAGTTGGAGTACCGACACCTTGTGGTAAACGTTCGGCTATTGAAGTGATTTTTTCATTGACGATTTGTCGGGCAATAAAAATATCAGTATTCCATTCGAACTCTATCCATACAATTGAAATACCTGCCGAGGAGGAAGAGCGAACCCGACGGACATTTGTCGCTCCATTCACAGAAGTTTCAATTTGAAAAGTCACCAGTTTTTCGACCTCTTCGGGTGCCATTCCATGCGCTTCTGTCAACACAACAACAGTGGGTGCCGTGAGGTCAGGAAAAACGTCAACTTCCATCCTCATCGCAGTGTATGTTCCAAAAACGATCAGTAATACAGATACAACAATGATGAGCAGTCTGTTATTAAGCGAGAATCGTATAATTTTATTAAGCATATCCGTATCTCTTAATGTTCATGACCATGCGCCGGCATAGCTCCCGAAGCAACCGAAAGTTTAATCTGAAAAGCACCTTTGTCAACAACCCTTTCGCCGCTTTTTACCCCGGTTAATAACTGAACCTTAATCCCATCGCTTGCGCCGAGCTTTACCTCCCGCTTTTCAAAACTCTCTCCACCGGTTTGTACATACACATAAAAAATACCTTGTTCCTCGATAAGTGATGAAACCGGGACCACTAATGCATTTTTTATTTTTGATGATTGTAAAAACACTTCAGCGACCGAACCGGGAATCAAATCTGATGAATTTTCGAATTCAAATGTGACTGGTATAAATGGGGAACGTTCAGACGCACTCTTTCCATAGGCAAGCAATTTCCCTTTAAGTTTCAAAGTACTAAACACTTCTTCTCTGTTAACTATTTTAAAATTTGCGGAAGAAATCTGTCCCAGCTTCTCATAATATTTTGGGGAAACATTTGCCTGTAACAGAAGTTTTTTATTCTTTGATATGGTTGCAAGAGGAGTTCCCATCTCAACAAATTGCCCTTCCGTCACTACAATATTTTTAATATAACCTGTTATGGGGGATGTGACCGATTGTCCCTTTGCAGAATAATTCTTTGACAAGGTTTGAAAGCGCACCTCCGCTTTTTCCCATTCTGACTTAGACTGTAAAAACTCTCTTTCTGAAATAATTTTACTTTTAACAAGTTCTGAATGCCGTTCAAAATCTGCTTTAGCCTTGTCAAAATTAGTTTTGGCATCTTTGTAATTCACCTCAACATTACTTTCAGACAATTGACCGCCGGTAATAGAAAATAGTTTCTCCGATGCATTTATGTTCGCTCCTGTGAGTGTCTGTTGACCATTAAAAAGGATGACCCCGCGCGCCCCTGCTGTAACAATAACCTCGTCACCAACAGCGGACAAAATCTGTCCACTCGATTTTATTATATCAGCGAACTCTTCTTCTTCAACAAGCTTTGTCGAAAACTCTGTCGCCCATGCTTGCTCTTTTAAATAGGAAATACCCCCACTGCCATTTCCCGTCTTCTCATCTGCAATTGCCGCTTTCTCATCAGCGTAAACGATTACTTTATCGATTACAAACTGATCAATATAGTCCTTTGTTTTAATATCAAAGATGAGCTTTCCGGTGCCTGCCGATATAGGCTTCAATTCTAATCGAAAAATTCCCGGACTTGAAGGTGTATCTGCAACTTGTCTGATTCCCTTTTCTCCAACCACCAGGCTGAGCGTTACCTCCCCTTCCTTAAGCGCAGCGAATCGTTCTCCCAACAATGTAAGATGGGTTGCAAACTTTGAAACACCTCCAACAACCAATGGCTTAAACTCTACGAAGAGCTCTGTTTTATCGGAGTAGATTGTATAAACCAATGGCTCAAGGCCTTGTTCATGGGCTTCCTCCCTCGTATCGCTGACGCACCCTGTCAAAATGAGCATGACGATTGAAAGTAATGTGAATAATCTATTCATCAGGTTAAGTTTAAATTGCCTTCGCATGCCAATCAGGCATATTAGAAGACGTATGTTAAATTCTTCGCTGGTAGCAGCGACAATAAATAATTCATTACAATGCCCAGACCGCCGAAAGCAAGGTTGTTTCTTGTTATTTTAGTGTTTGTGGGCTTGCCCTTCATCATGAGTGTGTGCGTGGCCTGCAGTCGTATCCACTTCTGTATTGAATTCTTCCTGATTATTTTTCATGGTAGTATCATCATGGGAATGCGTTTCTACGCCTTGGTGCTCATGTGTACCGTCTTCATGCGAATGCTCAGATTGATTATTTGTACAGGCTGTGAGCAGGATCGCAGACATCCCTATTGACCGGAATAAATTTTTCATAATTGTTTTATTATAAATGGAAGTATGCCTTCATGCATAAGGCATAAGGCTTTAACAAATAAATGAAATAAAAGGTTAAGAAATAAAGAAAGGAGGACCTCTTAGTCCTTGGATAATTGGAAAGGAAGAATCTAAAATAAAGTCACTGATCGGTGGCTTGTATTGAATAGCGATTAATTCGTTAACTGTATATGAAATGGCATTCGGGATAATTGCCAAAAAAGTTGTGAAATTGAGGAAGGAAAAGTCAGAAGTGTAATGTTGCCTATCAGTAGTGAATACATCAACAGGATGTACAAAATGAGAAAGCAAATGACCTAAATCGTCTGCAGAATGCTCCACATCATACAAATGATGGGTTTCATGATGCGCGACAACCTCGCTATTGGTTTCGTGGTGGTGATGCGGAATAATACTATGCCCTAATAAAATTACATAGGCAACAAGTAGAAACACCAAACTTATCTGCTTTCTCATGGGAATTCACAAAGATATAAAAATTAATTACATACAAATTCGATTGCAGATCTGATTAGTGAATAGAGGGGTGTCAGACCAAAATTTTGAAAGGTATTGCTGTCAAAAAACAGTTCGTCTTTAATTAATGATAATTTTTCGGGTTTCCGCTTCTCGTCCGGCGGTCATTCGAATGAAGTAAATACCTCTTGGTAAATTAGCATCCTGTATAGGAAAACTTATAAGGTGAAGTCCCTTTGTTTTTTCAAGGTCATCACAATAGTGATACAATAAACGACCTGCAAGATCCAGTACATCAAAGCTTACCTGCGAAGTTTTATTCAGATGATACTCGACATTGGCATTTTGTAAAACAGGATTAGGCCAGATTCTGAATGTATTAAAATCAGTAACAGAACTCTGAAAATCCGGCATTATTGATGTTGTCGGAAAACCAGGTTTGATTATGGTAAATTCATCCCGAATAATTCCGGTGGATGTCAGGTATATACAATTCAAATGGTTTCCCTGAACATCTATCACCAAAGAACCGTAGTGATTTACTGAATAATCATACATGGCATTATGTGGCCAATCACTTTGTGTAGAACCTATATATCCGGAAGTTCCACAAACCACATAAACTGTCCCAAAATAATCTGGTGCATTTTTTAGGTATGCGTTTGGAGAAATCCCGCTCCCCGCATCTGTCGTCATAGTAGTTACATTAAATGTATTCGCGTCGCCATAATGTCCGTGTAACAACATTGATCTTTCATAGGAATGACTATGACCTGCAAGTACGAGATCTACCTTGTGGTTTTCCAGAATGGGGTTTATGTTGGTACGCATTTGAATCAACTCAACCTCTGTATCAGAATTATGAGATCCTTTTGAATAGGGTGGGTGATGGAAATAAACCACTGTGAATGTTTGGGTATTTGCTGTCAGATCCGCGTTCAGCCAATTGGCCATATCACCCGTGACTGAACGAAAGTTTGACCCATAGGACTCTAAACAAACAAAATGAATATTCGCGTAGTTGAATGAATAGTACGCTTCCGTTCCGCTTGGAACGCCGCCTGCTTCACCTTGCATCGGCATCGTGAAATTATCATAGTATGGGCCTGTCAGATTATTCGAATTTGCTGAGTGCAAGTCGTGATTACCGGAAGTCGGCCAGGTTACCCACTTCTTAAACTGTTGGGGATATTCATCGAAGACTTTTGTCTGATATTCGGAATCTGTTCCGTCATTATAGGCATTGTCACCTAACCATAACCAAACGTTGGTATGTGTACCTACTGTATAAGCCTCATAAGAATCTCTTACTTCTCTTTGTGCCGTACTTGATCTCCCAAAATCTCCGATAGCCCAAATGCGAACCGGGCTTGTAGCACCAACATCAGGATTTGTTATAAAATAATTATCTGCATTCCCTTGTAAAATTGTTCCCGTTAACCCGATTGAGTAATAATATTTTGTGTTTTTCGTCAAGTTAGTAAGACGAACAACATGCTCGGTTGTTTGCGTTGTATTTGTAGTGGATAAGTTCAGATTTGTCGGATCAGTACCAAATACTATTCTGGAATCACATGGAATATTTGTTCGCCACCGTATAAAAATACTTGTCTGTGTTGACAATTGCAGGTAAGGGCCTCTGGTCAATGAGACGGTGCTGCTCAGCGTTTGAAAAATTCCTGAAACAGACCATACGCTCGTCCCTCCTGCACACTCTGACTGAATTTGAAATTCATACCATGTTGACGGCAATAATCCGGTAAGCAACTCAGTCAAATTAGTACTTGGTATCGAGGTCCATATTCCAGAAAAACGAACAGCATAGCGAATCGTATAACTTACAGCACTTGGTATCGCATACCAACCGATGGTAGCGGAATTTGACGTGATACCTGTACTTGAAAAAAATGCGGGATCAGGGGCATCACAAGCTAAGCCGAGTGTTGTAAATTGTTTCACCCTGCTATAGGCTTGAGAAGGACTACTGGCACAAATACAACGGACAACCCACTCATAGTGTGTATTTGGAGCAAGACCCTGAATGGTTACGGAATGTTGATTCCCGGGAATGATAACCCACGTGTAGTTTGTGGTACCATATTCCGCATAACGAACCATAAAACTATCGGCATCAATATATGTATTCCACGATAAATTAACTGAGCTTGCTGTAATATTTGTTTGAACTGTTTTATTTGGTGTGACACAGGAAACCAGCTGGGCGTCTGTAGTAAAGACTTCCGGGACGGCCTGATACGCACCTGAACTTCCGCTGGTGCACCAGGTACGAATCTGCCATTCGTATGTTGTATTTGGATACAATCCTGTTATGATTGTATTGATGGCTGCACCATTGCTTATTGTTTTAAAAAGGTAGATGGGATCATTAGTATCATAGTAGCGTAAAAGGAAACTATCGGCAGCTGTAGGTGCCCATTCCAATTGAGCTGTCGAGCTTGTGGTTCCGGCCAAAATTAATCCTGTCGGTACGGGACATTGAGAAAATGACCGGGTAGAATGAATGAGAATAATCAAGACCAGAAGCAATATTCTATTTGCCTTGTAACTGCTCCGCACTAATTTTTCAAACCTATATCTCATAAGACTATAAAGTATCAGCCGGAATTAATAGAATAGTTACCGGAAAACATTACTGATTCAATTCAATAGGCAAATTTTAATTTACCCTATAAAATTTCAGTCAGCCTCCTTTATTAATGAATAAAATATTTTATAATGGAAACAGGAATACAAGATAGTGTTCTACACATTATAAGTCAAGAATTGGTTTAAAAATATTCCGAAATGTCTGAATAATTTATAAAAAAGACCAATTATGAAAACATAACTGATATTCTGAAAAGCATCATTCATCCACAAGATTAAAATTACATAAAAAACGCCCCGGAAAATTCAGGGGCGTTTAACTTATAAAATGGAATATTTATTCGATAACAAACCTGCTCGTCTGAATCTCTTCTCCCACGTAAAGACGAACAAAGTATATGCCTCTTGGTAGATTTGCGTCACGAACCGGAAAGTGCATCGAGTTTTCGCCTTCTGTTTGTTCCACTTCTCCCAGACTGTATAGTTTGCGACCCATAAGATCAGTTATATCAATACGAACATTGGAAGCCTTTTTCAGATTATATGAGATTGTCGCGTCGCTTGTGATTGGGTTTGGAAAAACCAACAAAGTACTTGCAATAGGAACAGCCTGATTAAAAACATCTTCACTATTATTTGCAAGACGCAATGATGATTGCTTCTGCATTGTGAACTGGTCCCAAATACTTCCGGTTGAAGTTAAAAATTTAGCATCCAATTGGTCACCATTTACATCAATCACCATAGAACCATAATTATTCACAGTGGATGTATACATTGCATTGTGCGGCCATCCTGAAGTAGTCCCGCCTGTCGTTCCTGAAACCCCGCATACTGCGTATACCGTTCCATAATAATTCGGACCTGCTTTAATATAGGAACTTGGCAGGATACCACTACTGGTGTTCACTGCCATCGTTGTTGCATTAAAGGATGATTCCAGTCCGTAGTGGCCACGAATCATCATCGAGCGTTCATAGGAATGACTGTGTCCTGAAAGAACGAGATCAACTTTATAAGTTTCAAGTATTGGAATAATATTCGTCCGCATACCAACCAACTCACTTGAATTATCTGAATCATGTGAACCTTTGGAATAAGGAGGATGATGGAAATATACTACCGTCCAGCGTTGTGTATTAGCTGCAAGATCATTTCGTAACCATGTTGCCATTGCACCCGTTGTTGCACGAAACGCGGCATCATTTGATTCAAGGCAAACAAAATGTATGTTCGCATAATTAAATGAATAGTATGCCTCGGTTCCACTTGCAAATCCTCCGGCTTCAGCGGCTTTCGGCATGGTAAAGTTGTCAAAATAAGGGCCGGTTTGATTGGCTGCATTAGCAGTATGCAAATCGTGATTCCCGGAAGTAGGCCAGCTTACAATTTGTTTGAACTGTTTCGGATAAACATTGAAAACTTTTGTCTGGTATTCAGGATCAGTTCCGTCATTGTATGCATTATCCCCTAACCATAGCCAAACATTAGTATGTTTGACTCCGGTATAATTGGTATAAGAATCACGCACTTGATTTTGAGCCGTAGTGCCGTGACCAAAATCACCAATTACCCAAATACGGGTAGGGCTGACAGTTCCGGAAACAGGATGAGTGACAAAAAAATTATCCCCGTCACCTTGTAATACAGTTATGGAAGATCCGACAGAATAATAGTACTTTGTATTAGGGGTGAGCCCTGTCAATTTAATTTCATGCTCGGTTTTTTGAGTGGTGTTGGATGTACTGAATGCCAGATTACTCAAGCTGGTGCCAAATTTTACTTTTGAGTCACTGGATACATTGGTTCTCCATCGAATCACGATACTGTTAGGTGTAGCCAGCTGAAGGTATGGATTTCGTAACAGTGCAAGTGTTCCGTTAAGTGTTTGAAAAATTCCGGAAGACGACCATGTTCCTGAACCGGAAGCGCAATTGGTCTGCACCTGAAACTCATACATTGTTAATGGTGAAAGTCCTGTTATAGCCTTTGAGACTGAAGAACTGGGAATAGTGGTCCAGTTTCCGGAATAGCGTAATGCATAACGTACATTATAACTGATTGCAGCGGAAACACCTCTCCAACCCACAGTGGCTGAAGTAGAACCTATACCGGAAGAAGTGAAAAAGTATACATCTGCAATACCACACGTAGTTGAAAGTGTTATGAAATTATTCAAGACACTGTATCCCTGAATCGGTAAGCTGGCACATATACATCGCACCCACCAGTCATATTGTGTATTGGGTGTTAATCCTGTGACAGTAACAGATTTTTGAGATCCGGGTATTTTTATCCAGACGTAATTTGTAGTATTCTTTACCGCATAACGAACCATAAAGGTGTCTGCATCCACGAGGGGATTCCATGACAATGTAACAGAATATGGTGTAATCGCACTTGATGCAGTTTTATTCGGAACCACACAAGAAACAGTGGTAAATGGAGTAGTAAAAATAGCCGGCACTCCCTGATAGCCTCCGGGTACACCACCATTACAATAAGTGTGAACCTGCCAGTAATAGGTTGTATTGGGATAAAGACCGGTGATTGTAACCGTATTCGCTGTTCCCGGTTTCACCATTTTATAGTAATAAAATGGTACTCCGCTTTCATAATAACGCACTAAAAAACTGTCTGAGACAGTAGAGCTCCAACTAAATCTTGCACTGGTACTGGTAATACTCGTTGTGCTTAATCCTGCCGGTATAAGGCATTGTGCAGAGGCGGCAGGAGAAATGATCGAGAGGAATGAAAAGATGATCAGGAATTGAAGATATAACCGGGCAATCTGAGTAAGTCTTTTCATGTCTTCAATGTTAAATTAAATGTACTTCGCAGAAAATCGGGTTACTAATTTACGTAAAAAGCCTTTATTTACAAGGCTTTTCAGGCATTTTGGCAAACGTTCATGCTTTCTCCAGAATATCTTCAAATTAACCCTTCTTTTTGGATTTAATCCCATCTTATGCAAAAAAATTTATTGCATAAGATGGGTTAATGAGTCAAAATCTGAAGTCTTTCTCCAAAAGAATGCGCAGAATACTCCGGGGCATACATGTTTTGAATGGATGTAATCCCGCTTGAAAAACCACCCGCTTGAAATGCACGCAGGCTATACTCGAAAACGTAAATTCCTCTTGGAAGGAAGGGAATAAAAAAATCTGTCGATACATCTCCGGTGCTCTCGTAATACCCAAGGCCATCCTGCCACTTATAACCGGATAAAACATTTTCAGGTTCCATGCCTGCCGCACGAAGATCCTTGAGATGCAAAAACTCCATATCACGATCGCTGCTCAAGGTGATGCGAACAATAATCCTGTCTCCCACTTTGACTTTTGAATGTTCTCCAATCTTCTCAATGACAGGTCCGGTAGATCCGCTTCTTTGCACAAATAAATTTTTAGTCAATTTCAATTCTTTCGTTTCAGCATCTGTAATCTTGTCAAGGTTTTCAAAGTACTGCCAGTATAAGGCTCCCCATGATACATTGGATATTGTTTTATCCGCCTTGTCCAAAGGAATAACTTGAATTCTTCCCATGTTCTCCTGTATCTCATTCCCACTCCAGGAAGTACTGAAATTCCCCGTGCCGCTTTCCTGATTTAATTTCTTATCGTCTGTCTGTATTATTTGGGATCCTACTGTAATACGCAACACATTCTCTTTTTCAATCCAATCGTTACCACGAAGTAACAAAGCATAACAGGCCGCCACTGTTGACTTGGTTGATTTCCAATTATGCGTTTGCTTCTGTCGCAGCAACCAGATTTTCATTTCTTCTACAAGTGCATTGTCTTGCAAAACTTCAGTAAAGGTTTCAATTAACAAGGATTGTGTTTCGATTGCCGCATCTTTCCAGTAATAACCACCGCTAACATTTTTCCAATACATGCCCATTTCATCGGAATGCAGAGCAATGTCTTTCAGCGAATTTAAAATATCAGTCGCTACCGATTTATTACCATGTCGATGATGAGAAAGAGCGATCATAGCTTGAAGATATTCATTGTTACTCAACCAAAATTTCCCGGTCTGCCTTAAAAAATAATTGTGTTCAATGCCTGCTACATTTTTAGTCTCTGTTACAGCAGAAAAACTACGTAAATACAAATAGTGTACTTGAAGAGCTGAAGGGCTGTATTTTGTTGTATCGGATTTTAATCGTAATAATTCATGATAGTCCTTCGCAATCTGTTTGTCCAGATAAACCAGTGCGTTATTTATCATTAGATTGATTTTTCGCAAATCACCTTCTTCCAATATTTTTAGGTTTTGGAGTTGCAAAAGTCCGGTAACAATATGTTGTGTGATGTAACGGTTATCCGGCATCCCTTCAAACCATGGCCAGGCTCCATTGGGCATTTGTTGTTTCTGCAATTTTATGAGTGCGACGGATTGTTCATTACTCATTCGATTCAGGTCAAAGAGCAACGCAATTCTTTCTTTGCGCTCTTTCTCCCCTTTTGCCTCAAGTACCCATGGTGTTTCAGCAAGAACGACAGACTTCAGTTCCTGATTTTTTTCAAGCTTTGACAAAAAGCTTTCCGTGGTGAGTGTTTTCCAGGAATCAAATATGGCTTTTATTTTGGGAGATGAATTGGCAATATGTGTAGCGATGCTATTTGCATAGTAGCGGGAGAAAACTTGCTCCGCACATTGATATGGATATTCCATCAGGTAAGGTAAGGCCTGTACAACGGTCCATATTGGATTAGATGTGTATTCCAGTTTCAATCGATGATGTTGTAATGTTGATGAGGTGTTCTGCGTTAGTTTCTTTAATTCATAATTTCTTGTTGCATTGCCGCGGGTCCAGATCGGCAATGATTCTGTTACAAGTTGCCTGTTACTAAGCACCGGCAACACATGCTCCTCGCCGTCTGAATATTTCCCTGCTTTAGCGGTAATTCGAATAATGACAGCTGGAATGTTTTCAGGAACCATAAAATTCCAGAATACACTTTCACTATTTTCTTTATTTACCGAAAACTTTTTAGCAATGGAAAAATTCTTAAACAAACTATCGATTGAATTCATAGTAATTGCATCCAGTATGTGCATTTCTGCTAATCCTTCCTGCATTAGTTCGTTCAACGAATTAATTTTAGAAGAAACAGAAATGGTATCCCCGGCTCTAAGAAAGCGAGGAAGGTTAGGTGTAAGCATTAACTCTTTCTGAGTGATGACTTCTTTCTCATCAAACACATATTTCAAATCAGCGGTGTGAGCAAATAATTGAAACTTCCAACGGGTCAGTGCTTCCGGTGAAGTAAATGAAACGGTAAAAGAACTGTCGGCCTGTGCATGCACTTGCGGATAGAAGAATGCGGTCTCCCGGAGATTCTTGCGGAACTCCACTTGTTTATTTTCTTCTTTGAGAATTAAATCCGGAACGTCCTCTTGTGTTGCCTGTGGTTCCTCCATCTTCATAGTGGCTCCACTTGCCATGTCAAGGGGAGGGGCGGATTTATCCTGAATACTATTAAGACTGTATTCTGAAAGCATTTCCCTTCCACCTCTCACATAAGGATTAAACCCAGAATAAATATAATCAAACCAGTTTAATTCATCATAAGTACGTGACTCAATTTCTCTCATCTCAAACAATCGTGTCGAAAAATACCTGGAATTTGTCAAAGAGAATCCATGGTCATTGATGCTGGAAAAAACACCATAAGAATTATAAAAACCGGTCTTCCAGTTGTGAGGTTTGAAAGCATCGAGAGAGGCATCATACATTGAAGCAAGCAATTCAGCATTCAAAAGTCCTCCGCTCTGGTCTTTCAATTTCAATCTCCACTCTTCCTTCTTTCCCGGTTCAAGTGTTGAACGAAAAGTTGAATACTCAACACTCAGATCCTTGGTTGTCCATGGAACTTTCAATAGTATATTTTCCCTGAAGACACGACTTTCCTTTACCATCGTAATAGCCAGAGAAAAATTTCCTCTATACTCCTCTTTCACAGGAATTCTAATAATCCTTTGTTCCTTGCTTAACCGGATCCACTCGCTTGATTTTATTTCATTACGGACGATAGTTTGCAGGAGAACAAACACATTTGAAGCCGATGTGCTGATAAGAACCTCATCGCTATCCCCCGGTTCTGCATTGTCCTTCAACACATGTACCCGGCTTATTTCATTTCTTGCCGGCGTCCTTGATTCTGAATGACATATTGTAAAATAGTGAATGAGCTTAACTTCTTCGCCAAAGGAATCCATTGTATTACCTTCCATTAGGTAAAATCCTTGCCCCCATTCTTCGGTGAAAAAATTAAGAATTGAATCGGTCGCTGTATTAAGTTCTCCTGACCAAACTTTCATCTGCTTTTCCCGGAAAAGAAAATCATCTTCACGATCGTAAACATCTAATGGAAATTTATTAATGTATTCCGCTTCAGTATAAATTCGTTTATCAGCCCTTGCCCATTTCCTGCTGCGTAGCAGTCTTTCCGGCTCCTTCATCTTATAAATAGTCAATGCCACCTTTGCGGGTACATGATTTCCTGAAAAATTCTTTGCCACAATTTTATATTTCCCCTTCTTAATAAAATCAAATACTTCAGGAATATCCGTACTTAATTCCATTGAAGTATATCCTGCCCGTAAGATGGTGCGGCTGCTTCTGGTTTCGCCATTGAGATCGGTTACATCCGCGGATATTTCATAATTAAATACCGGCTGATACTTTTTAGCTATCGATTCATCGGCTTGCGCGACAAATGAAAAAGAAAAATTTCCTGATCCATCAGTGGTACTTTCCCCGCTTAATAATTCCTGCGCGGGTGATTGTGGATAGAGTCCCCGATACCAAAAACACCAGGGTGGAAAATTTGCTATCCGGGAAACACGATACCTGACAGTGGCCCCGTCAACCGCGACACCAGAATAGGTTTTTGCGCTACCGCTGATGGTAACTTTTTCATTCACACGGTAAGTTCCTTTAACCGGTTCAAAAATTGTCTCAAACCTTGGGCGCTTATATTCTTCAATGCTAAGGCCAACTGCGCCACTGGAATTCCGGATCTGCATTATCCCGTTAAGGACGCCCTGTGGAGCCGTAAACTCGCCCTGAATTGTACCATACTCATTGCTTTTCAATTTCTGCTCTGAAATAAGCTGACCGTTAACATCAAAAAACTGTACAGTCGTAGTATAGTTTGGTTTGATACCTGGATATCCATCCTCCACTTGTAACAGCAAAGCCTTGAAGTATATCAATTGCCCGGGCCGGTAAATAGACCTGTCAGTAAAAAATGCTGTTCTTTCTGCGACTTGAGGCTGTCTGCGGCCGGAATTGTACTGATAAAATCCTTCATTTAGAAAAAGGATATCCTTTCCTGAAATAACTTTCAAATTAAAGTTTCTTCCAGACTCTTTATGAGGAGGAATTTCAAATCGTCCGGATTTATCACTCAGATAATTTCCAATAATTACAGTGTCATAAACACTGGTAAGGCGGTTATAAATAAAGCTTGTAGCCTCAACCGAAACTCTGTTGAGCGGCTCTCCGCTGATACGATCTAGAACAAAAAATTCATAAGCACCGTTTGTCAGAATCCGGCTAAGCAAACTCATATCGCTGATACGAAACGAACCATAAGCATACATGCTTTTTTCTATAATAAATTGTTCCTGATCGGAAATCATCAGAATATATTTACCAAAATCAAGAGACGGTATAGCAATCTCGACACTTTGATTCTGAAGATCAGTATCAACGGGCAAATCAACAGTCCAGGACTTCAGCACCTCCCCTTCGATAATTTTTCTGATAAATAATTCGTCATTGTATCCGTGTTCAGCGAATGATATATCCCGTGTGTCACGGATCACTCTGCAAAAAAGCTTTGTCGTATTCTTATACTCCACCCTTGCCCTGAAAACTCTGCCCATAGGATTTACATTTTCCGTGATAAAAGATACCGAAGTCATGTTCAATCTTGCTTTCATATTCTCCGCTAATGAAGCCCCACGTGATCCGGGATGTTGAGAAACAGCGGCATCACAATATTCAATGGCCTTTTGCAAATCCCACTTATGCACGTCAGAAATTTCAGGATTATATAAATTACCGCGTTGTTCATACAAGGCCGCCAGTTCATACAAAACCTCTGTACTGATAGCATGTGACCGGTATCTGGTTGCCAGTTGATTCAGCGCATTTTCATACAATGAATCTTTTTGAAGCAGGTTCATAGACGATTTGATGAAGGAAAGTCTCTTCATATCAACATCGATCAAAGCACCGGGATCACTGTCGGTGAGATGAAAAGCAATGGCTTCCTGAAAAAGTAAACAGGTCTTATATTTAAAATCAGATGTATCTGTTTTGGGAAAATCCAGTTTGACGAATTCCTCCGCATTATTAAGAAAAGCAGGAACATTCAAAGAAAACCTGTCTGCGGGTTTTGTTAAGCCGGTTTCAGTATTCATATAAAAGTCAAGAGCACGGTGGGCAAGAAAATCATAAAGGGTTGAACGAAAATTTCTTGCTTCCTGCGGCTTCCCAACTATCAGTACAGAATCGAAAATATGAATTGGAATTTTTTTAGTTGAACTATTTTCAGAAAGTGATGCTGAATAATAATTCAAACAAGTCCGCACAATCTTGCCTAAATCCCAGGTAGCCGGATCTTTTTCATCAACCCCCACTGTTTGAGAACGTTCAAGAAAACGATAACGGTTATTCTCATAGTATCTCCAGTACATTTCAGCCAACATCGAATGTAGAAGCACACGTTCAGGAAATTTTGATAATCCGGTTTCCGTTTCCAGATCACGAATGTTTTTAAGCATTGCATCTTCCTCCGTATAATCCTGAAATTTTAGGCGATGTATCATGGCTTTCACCAGTTGTGCTGAATTGCCTTCTGATTTTGCGAGAGTAAAAATGCGCACAGACAGATCATAGGCACTGCGCCTCAATCCTTTTTCATCCAATGAGTCAACCCGTTTCCATAACCTGGTATAATCCTTTGGATCGTTCTGTTCCTGAATTAGTGTGGTATTTCCAAGAGCCAAAAGCTCACCCGAAAATTTGAATGTAAACAAGAAAAAAAGTAAACAAGAAAAAAACAATTTGCTTTTCATAATGAAAGAATTTGTAGAATGATGATACGAAGTGCTGAATTCACACGCTAATTTACGAATCAATGATCATTTATTCACAAAATTTTCATAGGATCAAAAAAAAATCCTGTCGGAACCGGCAGGACTTTTATGACAGAAGTCAGTATTAATCACTCTCTGATGATACGGACTATTTTTTTAGCTTGTTCTGTATAAACTTCCAGAAAATAAATTCCACTTGCCATATTTAACAACTCAAGGCTGAACTTATT
>CAYHFJ010000004.1:0-52086 GCA_964355885.1 uncultured Flavobacteriales bacterium | reverse complement strand
TCTCGCATGTGCCGCAATCGATTCGTCGCACCGAGCCTCGTCCCTGTGATACGTCGGAGTTTTTCACATCGAGCCAGCGAAGTGCATGCGGGGCGAGTGGCTTTGCCTCTACCCATTCCCCGACTGCGCACGGCACTTTCGCCAATCTCCAGGTCAGGCATATGGCACCAGATTCAACCAGAAGATCGTAATGCCGACCGGTCGGATCATCCGGCGCACCACTATGTTCCAACAGCGTAAATCGAGGCATGATCGGTCTCGCAATCATAAGCAATTCTCTTTCCTGAATGACTCCAGCTCAGTGAGCCGTGTCGTGATTTTCCATCGGTAAGTAACTTGTGTTCGGATTTTTCCAGATCAAAGTAGTAGTACTGAAATTTTTCATTCCCTCCAATATCTTTGCCATAGATAAAGCCATTACGGGTACTGTCCGGACAAACAGACCCCCAATTCAAAGGCTCTTTTTCAAAAGTCATTTGCTTCCGAACACCCATTGGCTCTTTCAGGAGGTGTACCTGATTAGTCTCTCCGAAGCGGGTAACTATCAGCATTCCTTTCTCCTTTTTCAACCAACCGCTAAAAGAGGCTGTACGAATATTATTGTACCTGTCTAGTTTCAACTGAAGTGAATCTGGAATAGCCGGGACATTCTCTGTTACGAGATTCCCGATCTCCTGCCTTTGTGAATAAATGATTGAGGGGAAAAGAAGAAATAACAATAATATTTTTTTCATTGATACGTTAATTAATAATGGATGTGTGTTTTGTGTATATTAGATCCAGTCAGGTTTCCGAAATAAAAATTATGAATCCTCCATAAGATTTGTTTATCCCGCCCCAGTTTTTCGAAAAATGAAACAAGATCGGTATAAAGATCTGAAATAATTGGACAAGCGCACAATTTAATCAAAAGCGAAACCCTCCTTTTAACAATTCGTAACAAGTCCTAAAACCACCACGCTATGTCAAGAGAAATTCTCACTAAAGTCGCTGTTACTTTAGTCGCCATCACCTGGATTCTGGGTCTGGCTATCGGTTAAATAACGCTTTCCTGTAAGAAAGTCAAGGCTGTCTCATGACGGCCTTTTTTGTTTTTTTTACGTTACATTTGGAGCTCGTTTCATACAGTTTCACTTTAGAAGCAGGTATAGTAAATTATCAGACCCCGGGAATGACAAGAATTTTCAGTGCTCTTTTCTTTTATCTTTTTCTCAGACCCCTTTCGCTCCTTCCTTTCCCGTTGCTATATGTCTTGTCGGATTTTACTTTCGTGATGATCTATCACATTTTTCCTTACCGGAAAAAGGTAGTCATGAAAAATTTACAAAACTCGCTTCCTGAAAAAACTGAAGCTGAGCTTAAGATCATTTGTAGGGATTTTTACAAACATTTTTGTGACCTTATTTTTGAAAGCCTGAAAACTTTCACTGTCTCCCCAGAAATTTTATTGAAAAGAGTAGAATTGCAAAATGTGGAATTGCTCGAAGACTATTACAAAAAAGGCAGAAGCCTTATTCTTGTTGCCGGCCATTACGGAAACTGGGAATGGCCCGCAATGACCCTCCCCTACCACAGTTCGCATACAGGTACCGGAATCTATCAAAAATTATCTAATCCGTTTTTCGATGAAAAACTTCGCAGTACGCGTGCCCGTTTTGGGATGAAGCTGATGTCAACCAAAGAAGTCGCCACATTTTTCAAGGAACACACTAATGAATTATGCACCTACGGTTTCATCAACGACCAGAGCCCCTCTGACCCTAAGAAAGGACACTGGATGACGTTTTTGAATCAGGACACCTCTACATTTTTAGGTGTTGAGAAATATGCTGTCAAGTACAACTACCCGGTGATCTACGGAGTGATTAAAAAAACAAAACGTGGGCATTATCATCTGGAGTACCGTTTGGTATGCGACAATCCGGCTACATCTAAACCCTTTGAGATTACGGAAACATGTTCCCGCATCAACGAAACCTGTATTCTGGCAGATCCACAATATTGGCTGTGGACGCATAAACGTTGGAAACACAAAAAAAATTCCTGAAACTGCTTCATCGATCCTGCACAAGTATCTTTTTCATCACGATTCCTTCATCACATTCAATCTCCAGGAAATACAAACCTGCTAGAACATTTTCAGGCAAAATAATTTGGAAGAAATTGCTTTTTGTAAAATAAGTTTCTAGTTCCTTTCCTAAGAGATCTCTTAAAACTACTCTCTTTATCCTGATAGTTGAAGAATAGAGAATGTTAAATTGTCTTCCCGCAGGATTTGGATATACGCTGAAATCTGCCGCTGATAATTCAGGGACAGAAATTAAACTGCAGTTCATTGGAGGGATATTTCCACTTGAGTCTATGACAATAGAGAATAATTCCGCCATATTCAAACTGCGCAGAACGACATTGTCAATCGAATGGCCATTCGCAAAACAATCATTCATATAATTGAAATTGTACACAATATCGGCATGATGCAAGGGAGCCTGAGTCCCCATTGAATCCAGTTGTCTCCGGATACTTTCACTACCGTGTGCATAGGGAGTATATGGATAAGGTTGGCATACATTCGTTGGCGCGAAACATTCCCAATTAATTCTACCCAATACTTTATTGTAAAGGTAATCCACAACCACATCTGATCCCTGATGAAACAGATACAATGCCGGCTTTATAGCGGCACTATTTATCAGGCTAAGATCAAAGAGTCCTCCGTAAAAATTGGCGACACCCTTCACCTTTGAATTCATACTTCCTATATGCAAATTGCCTTCGACGCTTCCCAGATCAGGCCTGCTGAGTGAATAAACTGATGGCAAACAGGAGAGAAGGTCAGGGTCAGGAATGCCTGCGTCAGAAATTGCAAAGCAATCCGCGGGCTTTTGGAATTCTTCTTGCATGAATGTAGCTGCCAATACATTAAAACCTCCTGCACTTTCTCCTGCCAGATAGACGTTATTAATATCAATTGAATCTACTGATGCACGTTCTTTCATAAACCGTATCGCTCCTTTAGTGTCCTGCATCCCTCGGTACAAAGCCCTGATCACCTCACTGCTATCCGACACATAAGCACATGGAGCTGAGATTCCATTGTTACAGGCCCAATACATGGAATAATTCGAAGTCTTGTGCATTCCCAGTCTGTAATTAATCGCCGCTACAACATATCCCTTTTTTGCCATCTCCTGCGCAAGGAGCAGTATGTTGGAATCATATTTACTTCCCGCGATCCATGATCCCCCATGCACGAGCACAAGCAAAGGCCGCTGACAATTCTGATCCCCGACAGGTTTGTAAATATCCAGTCTTAAGGTATCCAAAATGCCTGCAAAATTTGTTTCAATTCCATACACCAGATTAGGATTACTTAAAACCACAGTAAAATTATTCTGAGTATATTGATTCTGAGCTCTTAGTGCTTGGCTTGAAAATAAAACATGTAAGAGGAAGAGAAAGTATTTCATGATTGTTCGAAGTTCATGAATTATCCGAAATTAAGCAAGTCATAAGGCATTCCAGCCTGCATGAGTCAGTAATGTCATTAAATCTTCTGGTATTAACAACTCTATTACATATTTTGAATTTCATTGCCGAAGAAATATTTACCTTCGTTTCGTTCTGAAAAATCTGTCTATACTTAATTCATTGTTACACATCCTATGAAGTTAACCGGTTACCGATTGTTATTTTCACTTATTGTTTTGATCAGCGGAACAATTTCCGCACAGGTAACTGTGCCTGAACGAAGTCCTGTTTCATTCGGTGTCCGTGGAGGAATGATCTCCAACAATGGTGATCTGGCCTCTCAAATAAGACTTAAAACCGATTATGATAATACCTGGGCGGTGAATACCTATTATGCTGTTGCTGCCGAAGCGGTCCTTGCAATAGAGATGATCAGGTTACGCAGCACAGATATTGTATTGCACATCTCTGCACTGGGAGCAGAACCTGAGCTTCGGGCGAAGAATGCCACCGGAGATTATAAAGTCTCTGATTCACAATTAGGTCTTGCAAGGGCAGCTATTACTTTTTCTTTCAACAACGACAATTATAAAATGTTCGGTATGCCCTGGCACACCAACCATGAAGCGATCCTTGGAATCACAGGCTCCTTTATGTACGCCACAAATTTTGAGCTGAGTAATTTTGCGAAAGATACACTGGGAATTACTTCAATTAAAGGAGATAAGGCGGTTAAATCCTTAGGAGTAACATTTGGTTGGAACTGGAGAATTGCGGATTCAGGCTGGGTGATCGGGCTGAATGGCTCCATACTCTGGTTTGCTGATGAAAATCCGCTGTTGAAATTCGAGACAGGCGAGGCTTCTCTGTACGATCCGGATAAATTAACATTCGCTCCCAGAATTCTACAGGCAGGAATAGGATACCATTTTTGATTCTACTCTTCCGTTTTTTCTTTTTTTCTGGCCCATCTTTTCTTAGCCTCTTTCTTTTTGTCGGGAATTAATTTTTCCTTAAAGCGGCCATCATAAAATCCCTGTTGCAGGGCAATTTTTCGTTGCAATTTTTTTGCAACTTCCACTGCTTTGTTCCTTTTTTTTCCCGACATAATGAATAATCCGGCTTCAGCCAGACCTTATAAAAGTAGGAATTTTATCCTGGACGGAAATTTTAATAAGTACAAGGGAGAAAAAGGCGCGGCAAAACCATTAAATAGCGCGAAACCGGCTCCCGATGTGAAATTTCATAAAAATAATCTTCAGAATATGACTCCCGCTCTTGCTAATTATCTAATAAATGCCTTATTTTTAGGTTGAATTATAAGTCATCTTGCTCAAGCAATTTTTATAAACTTCTAAATCCAATCTTTATGAAAGTCTACGACGATAAACACATCAAGAACGTGGTACTTGTTGGTGCCACGAAATCCGGCAAGACAACGCTGGCGGAAGCGATGCTCTTTGAAGCCGGACTCATTAACCGCAGAGGAACGGTTGAAGAAAAAAACACCATTTCAGATTATCACGACATAGAGCATGAAAGAGGGAGTTCTGTCTATGCAACAACCTTACATACTGAATGGAGAGATTATAAAATAAATATTATCGATACACCCGGCCTCGATGATTTTATCGGTGAAGTGATTTCTTCCTTACGTGTTGCCGATACAGCAGTTATGTTGCTTAATGCTGAAAACGGAGTTGAAGTCGGTACGGAACTTATCTGGAACTATGTAGAAAAATTTCAAAAGCCAATCATCTTTGCCGTCAATCATGTGGATCATTCCAAAGCTGACTATGACAACACTATTGAGATGGCAAAGCAACGATTTGGAAAAGCGATTACCATAATGCAGTATCCTGTGAGTCAAGGCGAGAGCTTCAACTCAATTATCGATTTGTTGAAAATGAAGATGTATAAATTTCCACCTCAGGGTGGAAAACCTGAAAAGCTTCCAATCCCGGATTCAGAAATGGAAAAAGCTACCCGGCTTCATAATGAATTGGTTGAAAAGGCGGCTGAGAATGATGAAAAATTAATGGAACTCTATTTTGAAAAAGGCTCACTTGACGAAGATGAATTACGCCTGGGAATAAAACTTGGCATGCTGCACCACGATGTGTATCCGGTATTTTGTTTGTCTGCAAAAAAAGATATGGGCTCCGGAAGACTGATGGGTTTTATAGATAATGTTGCTCCATCTGCAACAGAATTGTTCCCGGAAAAATTAACTGATGGCAAAGAACTTCCTTGCGACCCGAAAGGGCCACCTGTCATTTTTGTTTTCAAAACAATTGTAGAGCCTCACCTTGGTAAACTATCCTTTTTCAAAGTCATGTCCGGAGAAATTCAGGCAGGAATGGATCTGGAAAATTCTATTACCGGACAATTGGAACGACTCAACCAGTTGTTCATTATGGACGGCAAAAACAGAAATCCTATAAATAAGTTTACTGCCGGTGATATAGGAACCACTTTAAAACTTAAAGATACCCAGACAAATCAGACACTGTGTGCAAGTGGCAAAGATATTATCGTCGAACCGATTCATTTTCCAGAGTCAAGGATACGGGTTGCAATAGAAGCGAAAAACCAGGCTGATGATGAGAAATTAGGAGCGGTATTGAGTGAAATTCACCAGGAAGATCCTACTCTGACTATTGAATTTTCACGAGAGCTGAAACAAATTATTCTGTCGGCTCAGGGAGAATTACATCTTAATGTCACGAAGTGGAGACTTGAAAAAATATATCATCTGGATGTTGATTTTGTCAAACCCCGGATTCCATACAGAGAAACGATTCAGAAATTATCCGCTGCTTCCTATAAGCACAAAAAGCAAAGTGGAGGAGCAGGTCAGTTTGGTGAGGTGTACATGAAAATTGAACCATACTACGAAGGTATGGAGGAGCCTAACGGTCACAGTATACGACACAAGGAAGAAGTTGAATTGCCGTGGGGTGGTAAACTTGTTTTCTATAATTGCATAGTGGGAGGAGTAATTGATCAGCGATTTATTCCCTCAATTCAAAAGGGAGTGATGGAAAAAATGCATGAAGGTCCACTTACAGGTTCTTATGTAAGGGATGTTCGTGTGATTGTCTATGATGGTAAGATGCACCCTGTTGATTCAAACGACATTTCATTTAAAATCGCAGGAATGATGGCTTTCAAAGAAGCTTTTCATCTGGCGGATCCGAAAATTTTAGAGCCCATTTATGATGTCGAAGTGATGGTTCCCGAAGAACTTATGGGAGATGTAGTTACAGATCTTCAGACACGACGCTCAATAATTATAGGGATGGATGCAAAAGGAAATTATCAGATAATTAAAGCCCGGACACCGCTCGCGGAACTGGATAAATATTCAACCTCTCTGCGCTCTATCACACAAGGCAGAGGAAGTTACACAGGAAAGTTCGCGGAGTATAGCCCTGTTCCCGGTGAGATCCAGAAAAAACTCGCGGAGACTTATAAGAAATCGGAAGAACATTAAGTCAAAGAGCTTCTTTTTCCAAAGATAGATGGTGGCCATGTAAAATGGAACAGCAAATCTTGTTGGAAATTTTTCTCATAGTTGGTTGATACATTCATCTGTCGCATTCTACCAAGGGGTAGTGGTGATATGTGCAGAATCTGCCTCCGTAGCGACAATTTAAGACTTCAAAACATTTGATTCTTTTCATTTGGAAATCCACTTCTTCCCTGCCTGAGGCTTAGGGATTTTACCTGACTAAAAAATGTAATAATCTTCCTGTTGATTTAAACTAATCATAAAACATTGATTCTTAAAGCAATGTAAAATATTTGACTATTATAAATTTATTTTAAATAATCACTAACAAATTTTGATGACTATTTTTGATAATGAAAAGCAGTCAAATATCATTAATTTTAATACATTAACTTGTAAGAAACATTCAACCTTTTCTTAAAAAATACGTATCAAGCAATCAAAAATAAGCATTAAAATCAGCTTTATTTTGCGACGGATTTACCCTATTACTGTTCGTGGTATAGGGGAAAGCTTCGCTTGGTCAAAGTCTGGGTGTCCTCCGCCAACAATTCTTCAAAATTCACCATATTTCCAGAATTCTTGGCTCAATAACACGTACTTTTACAAGTTCAATTACTCTCAATAACCAAATTCAATGAAGAAAATTATTTACCTCTCAATCCTCGTGCTTTTAATCGGTATTGGGTTATCCTCGAAGGCGCAGATTGTCTTCAGTAAAGAGTATGGTGGAATTTATAATGAAGATGGTCGCTGGATGGAGCAAATGCCCGACAGTGGCTTTATCATGGTCGGTAAATCGGAGACCTACAGCAATGGTCAGTCAGATATTTGGGTAGTACGGACAGATGCTTATGGAAATATCATGTGGACCAAATCGTACGGAGGTACTGAATTTGAGTTTGGAAACATGATCAGAATTACCTCAGACGGGGGTTTCATTATTGCAGGTTTTACAAACACTTATGGTGCAGGGGGTAGTGATGGGTGGCTTATTAAGACCGATGTTCTGGGAAACATTCAATGGCAGAAAACTTTTGGAAATTCAGACCTGCAAGAATTTGAAGCAGTAATTCAAACTGCCGATGGTGGCTATGCAGCTCTTGGAATTAATTATGGCAGCGGTACTGCTTACTATGATTTTTACCTGGTAAAAGTTGATTCAAACGGGAATACAGAATATACTAAAAATATTGGTGGAGCTGGTTATGAAATTGGAAATTCCATACAGCAAACTCCTGATGGCGGGTTCATTCTCGCGGGACAATCCTATTCTTACGCCGGTGAAGACGGAGATTTTTACATGGTAAAGACCGATAATCTGGGCAATGTTCAGTGGGATCAAAATTATGCCAACACCGGTCTTCAGGAATGCCATCATGTTCAAAATGTTCCCGGTGGAGGATTTATTTTAGTTGGAGATGCCGATGATCTGTCTGGTGGATTAGGAGATACTGATGTATGGATGTTCAAAACAGATGATCTGGGAAATATTCTTTGGCAACAAATTTATGGTGGCACAAAAAAAGACGGAGGTAAAACTGTAGAGAACACAACTGACGGCGGCTTCATTATTGCCGGTATATCAAGAAGTTTCGGGCTCATTAATCCGAATTATTACCTAGTTAAAACAGATTCTGTCGGTACCATTGAATGGCAAAATTCTTCGTATGGAAGTTCTCATCACGATCATGCATACCGTGGCATTGAAACTTCCGATGGAGGATTTGCGGAAGTAGGATATTTCAGAAATTCCAGTAACACATCGAATTATGCTTTGGTAAAACTTGCTCCTAACGGAGGGGTAACAAAAGATGTTGCCATTGATGATATCGCCTTGCCCGGTGCTACAATTTGCCGTAGTCTCAACATTCCGGTTTCTCTCAACCTGACTAATTATGGAAGTACGAATGAGGCAGGTCTTGCCCTTACTCTCGTGGTTAAAAATGGCCCGACTGTAATAAACACCATTCAAGACACACTCGCCAGTGCCTTGCTTCCCGCATTCTCAGCCAGTCTAACTTTTAGCCAAACAATTGAGTTTCCTGCTGCTGGTACTTATGAATTAATAGCATCAATTTCTCATCGTACTAATGATATTTCTTATTCCAATGATACGAGTTTTCTGACAGTTGTCGTCGTTGATCCCGTTCAGGATCCGGTTACTGTTTCCGGGGTAAGTTGCACCTCAGGATCAGTTGACTTACAGGCTACGCCTTCCGCACCACAGGATTCATTGTTCTGGTTTGACGCCCCAACAGGAGGAAACTTGGTTTACATGGGGGAAAATTTCGCAAGTCCTTCCCTTACCACTACTACAGATTACTATGTTGAAGCACTTCGAGGGAAAGGATTCAAAGCCGGGCCACCCGATAACACTATTGGTAGTGGCTCAACAAGTTCTACGGGTTATATAAAATTTGACAGCAGGGTAAACTGGACATTAGTTTCAGTAAAAGTATATGCAACAACCGCCGGCAACCGAATCATTGAATTCCGTAATTCTGCAGGAACTGTTTTACAGTCTAAAACTGTCAATCTGCCTGTCGGCGAATCACGGGTATATGTGAATTTCAGCATCCCGCCGGGAAATGATTTTCGTCTGGGACTTGGCTCAGGAAGCGGTTCTTTATTCAGAAATACCACCGGTGTCGATTACAGCCAGCCCTATTATGATGTATCAAAAGTGTTGGAAATTTATGGATCAAGCGGTGGATCCAATACGTATTATTATTTCTACGACTGGGAAGTTTTCGTTCCATACCAATACTGCGAAAGCAATCGCGTTCCTGTACAGGCTTTGATCGGAACAGGTGCCGCGACAGCCTTGGATCAGCACCGCTGTGGATCAGGAAGTGTTACTCTTACTGCAAATTCTTCTCAATCACTTTCATGGCACAATGCCGCCTCCGGTGGTTCACTTCTTGGTACCGGTTCTTCTTACACTACTTCCTCAATATCTTCCACTACTTCTTATTTCCTTGAAGTTGGATCTTGCCCGACAAGAATTGAAGTACAGGCTATAGTAAACAGCACCTCTTCCGCACCTGTCGCATCGGATGTAACTAACTGCGGACCGGGAACTGTAACACTCACGGCAACTGCAGCAGATCCTGTCTCTTGGTATGATGCAGCCACAAATGGCCTATTAGTAGGAGCAGGAAATTCTTTTGTTACCCCATACTTAAACAATACAACAACTTATTATGCCATAGCCGGGACAGTTTGCCCAAGTAATCCGGTTGCAGTAGATGCGATTATTAATAGCACTGCACCCCCGACTGTTACTGCGACCAGTGCCTGTGGACCTGCATCTGTAACTTTAACCGCAAGTTCAGGAAGTCCAATTGAATGGTACAGCGTTCTAACAGGAGGAACTGCAATTGGTACCGGAACGAGTTTAGTAACACCCGTGCTTTCTTCCAGTGTGACCTACTATGTTCAGGCAGTTAATACCTGCGCCAGTACTCGCGTACCGGTTACAGCGACTATAACCGTAGTGGATCCTCCTTCACCAACTAATGCTTCCCGTTGCGGATCCGGAACGCTTGTCCTCTCCGCAACTTCTACAGATCCTGTAACATGGTGGACAGCATCTTCAGGCGGAATACAAGTTGGTTCCGGAATTAATTTTACGACACCTGTAATTACATCTAATACTACATACTATGCACAGGCTTCTAACAGTGGATGTAATAGTCCACGTGTCGCGGTAGAAGGACAAATAGTTGTCACTTCACCGCCTAACGTTTCCTCCGGATCTAACTGTGGTCCGGGTACTGTTACGCTTACGGCAACTTCACCGGATCCCATTACCTGGTATGATGTGCCTACCGGTGGAGCATCTGTTGGGACCGGTACTTCTTTTACAACTCCTTCAATTTCCATTACGACAACTTATTATGCTGAAGCTGGTACAGGTTGCCTGAGCACACGGGTTCCTGTTGATGCAATAATCTCAACTACCTCCGCTGATCCAACCGTAACACCTGCGAATCGTTGTGGTGACGGAACCATGGATCTGACGGCCAGTTCACCTGATCCGGTTTCCTGGTATGATGCACCGAATGGAAACTTGCTTGGCAGTGGATATACTTTTACAACCCCTCTTATCACAACAAGTACTACCTATTATGCCGTTGCAGGGATCACAGGATGCTTAAGTAATTTTATTTCTGTTACAGCCACCGTGAATCCTCAACCTGCAGCACCGACTGTGACAGCTGCACAAAATTGCGGACCTGCTTTATTGACATTGATGGCGGCATCAGGAAATCCAATAACCTGGTATAGCGCTCCAACAGGTGGAAGTGTCATTACAACAGGTGCTTCTTATCAAAACACATTCAATACTACAACTACCTTGTATGTTGAGTCGAATGATGGCACGTGTTCAAGTGTTCGCACTCCTGTGACAGCAACCATATTCACTCCTCCTTCTGTGATTCTTGGGCCTGATACAATCAGCATCGTAACAGGTCAGACTATTACACTTAATGCGGGATCGGGGTACGCTTCATATAGCTGGAGTACAGGGGCTACCTCTCAAACGATCAACGTTTCAACGTCCATCGTAATTTATGTCACAGTCGTCGATGTAAATAACTGTGAGGGTTCTGATACTATAGTCGTGAATCTCATTACCGGCATCAGCGATATCTCAAATGATATGGATGTGTCTGTATTTCCAAATCCCTCTACTGGTAAATTCGAAATAAGTATCGACAAACTTAAGTCAGGTGTGGAACTTCGAATAACGGATATAATCGGACAAGAAATATTTTCAGACAGCTATTCCGGGAATGGCACTTATTCTAATTCAATTGACTTAACAGCGGTGTCAAAGGGAATTTATTTTATTCACCTGATCACACCGGAAGGTGGAATGAGTAAACGGATTCTTCTGCAATAAAAATATTTCGATTCATTCAGGAAGCAATCCTGCTTCAATGCATTGTTGCTTTTATTAATTCTTGCTAAAACTTACCTATGAACAGATCTACTCTGATGGCACTTTATGCTATCCTATTTATTCTTTTATCACAAACAGGAACTGCTCAGATTACCTGGGAAAAGTTGTTCAGTACAAAAAGCACAAACGCATTTCGTACTGTAATCGAAGTTCCCTCTGGAGGATATATGGTTGTTGGTTACTCTTCAGATTCAACAATCAATGACACAGATGCCTATGCAGTACGTTTGACTACGGCCGGTGATACCTTGTGGACACGTACGATTAATGGATCGAATAATGGGAAAGATCTTTTCTACAAAGTAATCAACACGGCAGATGGTGGTTTTGCATTCTGTGGATTTTCTACGAATAACGGAGCCGGGAATGATGATGTGTATTTTCTGAAAATGGATGGTTCCGGCACAATTCAGTGGAGCAACTATTGGGGAGGATCAGGAAAAGACAGAGCGCAGGATATCATACAGACTGTTGATGGCGGATATGCAATTACGGGATACAGCACCTCTCCACCTGCCAGTTATTATGATGCATTTCTTTTACGACTCAATAGTGCAGGAGATACCCTCTGGAGTAAATTCTATGGTGGGGGAGGATTTGAAGACGCCAATTCAATTGTGCTGATGACGGATGACGGATTTGTGATGGGTGGACAAGGAACCAATGGAGGAAATGGTCTCGATATGTTTCTTGTCCGCGTTAACATGAATGGTGATACACTATGGACGAGAAAGTTTGGGAGTTCAGCAACTGATAATATTGAACAACTTCTCCGTTTGTCAGATGGAACATTTGTTTTAGCCGGAGGAACAGATGATACTACCGGATTAGGAGGCAACGATGGCTTACTTGTTAAGACTGACAGCAGTGGAACCGTTATCTGGGCAAAAAATTACGGGGGTAATTCACAGGACGATTTTCACCAGATCTTTAAAACTACTGACGGGGGATTTGTTCTAAGTGGAACCACCAGAAGCTCCGGCCCATTCGATCCAAATCTGTGGCTGGTTAAAACAAATTCATCCGGGGATTCTACCTGGACGCGAACCTTTGGAGGCGATAATAATGATCATGGATACAGTGCAGTACAAACCTTAGATGGTGGATATATTTTTGCCGGTTATACAGGTAGTTTCGGATTTAATGCAGAAGAAGCGTATGTAGTTAAAATAGATGGACTCGGGAACCTTGGTAATTACCTCACCTATATTTCCGTATCAGGACTTACACAACCACTTGCTCAAAGTTGTGGTGGAAACAATGCAAACGTAAGGGTAAAAGTTCTTGTACGTAATTATGGAAGCGACACAGTTCCAAGCGTCCCCGTCACGGTTCAGGTTACCGGACCGATTACTCAGACAATTAACCAAACCTATATTGGGAATGTGTACCCTGGCGATTTTGATACTCTTGCCTTTTCAACTCTCCTGGATCTCAGTGCTCCTGGAGTGTATACTTTCAGTTGCACCAGCAATAATATAAACGATGTTTTTCCTCAGAACAATAATTTTACCACTTCCGTAACAGTCTATGCTTCACCAACTGTAAATCTTGGGTCTGATACCATTTCATTCAATGATGGACAAACAATTACATTAGATGCAGGAGCTGGACATGCTTCTTATTTATGGAGTACAGGAGACACCACTCAGACAATTATTGTATCATCGACTACCTTAATCTACGTAACTGTTACAAATAGTAATAACTGCCAGGCTTCGGATACAATTTTTGCGAATGAGCTTGTTGGCATTGATGATATCCTTGATCCGGTCGCAGTATTAGTTTATCCGAATCCAAGTACAGGTAAATTTAACCTGACTATTGATAAGGCAAATTCAATTGTCAAATTACGAATACTGGATCCTGTTGGGAAGGAAATTTATTCTGATACAATTCTGAGTAATGTTACATATAGCACAACTCTTGACCTGACAACTGCTGCAAATGGAGTTTATTTTGTTCAGTTGTTTACTAGGGAAGGATTTGTAACCAAACGAATTATTGTGCAGTAGAGAATTTTAGTCTTGCTGTATTAAATTCAACCATTTATCCAATTCTGTTTGTTCACCTGTTTAGCAATATTATTTTCAAATGAAAAAACAAGTACTATTTTCTTCCTTTTTAATTGGTTTTATTTTGTTGTCAATCAATGCGGCCACACAGACAACGTGGGAAAAATTATTCAGTAAGAAAAGTACAGACTCTTTTCGAAGTGTTGCAGAAGTACCTGCCGGTGGTTACATCATTGCAGGATATACTTCTGATTCGACCGTCAACGATACCGATGCATATGTTGTCCGGATGACAACAGGAGGGGATACACTCTGGACAAAAAGAATTAATGGAACGGCTAATGGTAAGGATCTCCTCTACAAAGTAATTAATACCGCCGATAATGGTTTTGCTTTCTGTGGTTATTCAACGAATAATGGAATTGGGAATGATGATGCTTATATCATAAAGATGAATTCAAGTGGAAATGTTCAATGGAGCAAATACTGGGGTGGAGCAGGAAAAGACAGAGCACAGGATATTGTTCAGACTGATGACGGAGGATTCGCGATCACCGGATATACAACAACAGCACCGGCTGCATATTATGATGCTTTTCTGGTAAGATTAAACAGCTCCGGTGACACACTTTGGTCCAGACGTTACGGCACTGGCGGATTTGATGATGCTAATACATTGGTTCAACATCCGGATGGCGGTTTCGTTCTTGGTGGTCAAAGTACCAATGGTGCCACGGGATTAGATATGTTTATGAATAGAGTGAACCCTGCCGGCGATATTTTGTGGACTAAAAAATTCGGAACTACCGGAACAGATAATATAGAACAAATAATAAGGCAATCCGATGGCACCTACATTCTTGCCGGCGGAACAGATGGTCCCGGTTTTGGTGGGAACGACGGCTATGTTGTAAAGACAGATACCGGGGGAACCGTCCTTTGGTCAAAAATTTACGGGGGGAATTCTCAGGATGATTTTCATCAGATATTTAGAACTGCGGGTGGTAATTTTATTCTCAGCGGGACCAGCCGGAGTTCAGGTGCTCTTGAACCTAATATGTGGCTGGTAAAAATCAATTCTGCCGGAGATTCTACCTGGTCACACACTTATGGTGGAGATAATCATGATCACGGTTACGGTGCCGTTCAAACTTCAGATGGAGGATATATATTTGTTGGCTATTCCAGCAGCTTCGGATTTAATGCAGAAGATGCATATGTTGTAAAAACAGATGATCTTGGCAACATTGGAGATTACCTTACTTATGCCGCACCTTCTTTGTTGATTCAGCCGGTTCATGGAAGTTGCGCAGCAAATAATGTTCAGGTAAAAGTTCTGATTAGGAATTTTGGTAATGACACTTTACCCAATGTGCCTGTAACAATTCAAATCACCGGACCAATAACACAAACTATCAATCAAACATATTCGGGTTCTGTACAACCAAGCGATATTGACACACTGGCCTTTTCTACATTGATCAATTTCACAGTTCCCGGACAGTATACCTTTAGTTGTACCAGTTCAAATGTGAATGATGTCTTTCCTCAGAATAACAATCTGCTAACAACTATTACGATTGTTGCTTTTTCCGCAGTACCATCCGTAACTGATGGTGCTCGATGTGGAGCCGGATCGGTAGCTCTGAGTGCAAGTTCACCTGATAGCATTTTTTGGTATAGTGCATCAAGCGGAGGAAGTCTTCTCGGAGCCGGACCTACATTTAACACACCAAGTATTAATTCTACAACTACTTATTATGCTCAAGCAGGTTTTAATTGTCCGAGTACACGAGTTCCTGTAATAGCAAGTATAGTAACAGTACCTGTTTCGCCATCTACAGTTTCAGCTCAGCGTTGTGGAACAGGAACTGTTACATTGAGTGCTTCCTCATCTGATCCGGTGCGTTGGTTCGGTACATCCAGCGGAGGGACAATTCTTGGCACAGGAAATTCATTTATTACTCCTTCTATCAGCACCACAACAATTTATTATGCGGAAGCTTATAATGGCACTTGTAGTAGTGTGCGAACTCCTGCTACAGCCACTATCAACTCCTTGCCTGCTAATCCTGTGATCACTTCCGCATCCAGGTGCGATGGAGGGTCTCTTACACTTAGCGCATCTGCTTCAGACCCTATTACCTGGTACGATGCACAGACTGGAGGAAATATAGTTGGAACCGGCACTAGCTTCGTAACACCCTTTCTCATTTCGACTACCACCTATTATGCTGAAGCATCAAACGGACTTTGCCCAAGCAACAGGGTGGCCGCTATTGCTACAATTAGCACTCAGGTAGCAGATCCGGTTGTAAGTCCTGACTCACGGTGTGGCGCAGGAACAGTTACACTTGGAGCAAGTTCTAATGACATTCTGATTTGGTATGCCAGTGCTTCAGGGGGCTCTCAACTTGGATCAGGAACTTCATTCGTCACTCCCTTTATCACCACCACCACAACCTATTATGTACTTGCAACAAATGGAGCCTGCCCAAGTAATTATGTAGCTGTAACGGCTACCATACACCCTGTAATATCAATAAACCTGGGTTCGGATACATCCCTTGCATTCGGTGCATCGTATTTGCTTGATCCCGGAGCTGGTTTTGTTTCATATAACTGGACCGGTGGTGCCACCTCACAAACTTTAATGGTAAATTCAACAAATACTTATTGCGTTACTGTCACAGATGCAAACGGTTGCACGGCCACAGATTGTGCAAACATTCAAATTAGTGTTGGCATCAATGCCATGGAACTATCCGCGCAATTTTCTTTGTATCCAAATCCGGTTAACGATTTCTTCTATATCAACTTTTATAATGATATGCAGGAAACAAGTTGTCAAATCTACACTGTTGATGGGAAATTAGTCTTTGAAAAAACCCTGCAAAATATTAATTCCGGGATACCGGTTCAACTGAGTACAGCGAATCTTTCTTCAGGAGTTTATCTTCTCAGAATCTTCAGCAAAGACTGGATAAGTACCCAATATATAATTAGAAAATAATTAAAGTCCGCAACAAAAAAATCCGGTTATTACATTAAAGTTTTTTTGTGCCGTTGATCAGGCCTGCACTTTTGCAAGGAGAGATTCGAAAATTATTCTGCCATCAGTATTTCCTAATTCCGCGTCCGCAGCTCTTTCAGGATGGGGCATCATGCCGAATACATTTCTGGAAACATTACAGATCCCCGCAATATTATCTAAAGAACCATTTGGGTTTGATGTCGGGCTGATTTTTCCCGAAGCTTCGCAATATCGAAAGAGAATTTGTCCATTCGATTTAAGGGTTTGCATTGCGTCTTCGTCAGCATAATATTTTCCCTGGCCGTGTGCAATGGGGATCTTCAAAACTTTTTCTTTATTTATCATTGAAGTGAGCAGAGACTCATTGTGTTCCGCACGGATAAAAACATTGTCACATAAAAACTGATGATCAGGATTATGTAATAATGCTCCGGGTAAAAGCCCGGCTTCACACAAGATCTGAAATCCATTACATACACCAAATACATATCCCCCCTTATTGGCAAAGTCAATCACTTCCTTCATGATTGGAGAGAAACGGGCAATAGCACCGGATCGAAGATAGTCACCGTACGAAAACCCACCGGGAAGAATGATCAGCTCGCAACCTTGTAGATCATGATCTTTGTGCCAGAGCTTAACAACATTCTGTCTCACCTTATATTTTAAGACATATACCATGTCTTCATCACAATTTGATCCCGGAAATACTACGACTCCTATTTTCATGGTGTAAAGGTAATAAATTCCTTTGCTGACTAATCTTGTAGGGTCTGTTCTGGTAAAAATAAATTCAAATAAATCAGTTCCCTGACCCCTGCCGGCCTTTAAAAGTTCTTTCGAAATACGCAAGGATATTTAAATCCAGAGGAATAAACGGATGAATTTTCAGTTGGAAACAGATTATGCTCATCTAAAATTTTATCCCAGGATCCATAAATAAAGATGGTTCACAAATCGAATCGTGAACCATCTTTATAACTCCTATTCAACAACAATTAAACCTACTTATAACTATCAAGTTTTTTCATAAGTTCTTTCCGTGCATTATGAATCCGAACCTTTACGGTGCCTAAAGGGATCTTTAAGAAACTGGCAATCTCTTCATACTTGAAACCACGGTAGCTCATAAGAAACGGGGTTTTCAGATTCTCATTCAAACTTCCAAGTGCCTTGTCTATTTCTTTCATTACGAGGTTGCCTTCTCCGTCATTTCTGTGAGTGAGGGAAGATGAATTAATAAAATACTGATTTTCGGTTGGGTCATTAAAAATATTCGATTTCACTGCGCGACGGTACTTGTTAATGAAAATATTTTTCATGATTGTGTACAACCAGCCTTTCAGGTTAGTGCCTTCTTGAAATTTCTCTTCGTTCACAAATGCCTTCAACATTGTCTCCTGAACCAGGTCATTTGCATCATCCATATCATGAGTGAGTTTCAATGCATAAGCTTTTAAAGGACGAGATTCATCTGAAACCTTATATTTAAATTCTTTGACCTCTCTTCTTGCTTTGTTTTTTTTCATGGTTTTTTCCCTTCTTCTTGTCTGAAATAATTAAATAAATTTCACTGTATTTATCCTTTGAATTGTCATACAATCATCATTTACCGGCTATTCATGTTATAACTGAATTTTGAATTTTTGTAAATTACTGGCAGATCAAACAAATCGCTTATACTAACAGTTATTAAACGACAATTTTTCGAAAGCATTGTACAATAACCAGACCAAATCATGGTATTTAAAAAGCCTCAAATCGTATTAAAAACAAAGCTAAATCAGCACAACAAAATGACTTCCCAGCTGGTAAATAGTGAGATTGATAAAATTTTACAAGACTGAAAGGTGCATCTGTTAAATTAAATTAACACTTCCGTGACCCATTTGCATATTTCACAGATTCAGTTGAAGAATAAGAAGATTTGATTCCTGCACTGCACTTTATGCCCTCAGGAATAATATTTTCTACTCAACACTTTTTGAAATTCCCTCTGCAAAATTAGTCCTGCAATGGACTCCGAGAAATGGAAGGGGTCACTCACTTTTAAAAAATTATTGAAATGCCTTTCATCAATGTCTATTCGATATAACAAGTTCTGAAAATGTGAAGGTTGGCTTTTGAAAAGATCCCACAAGATGGGGGTAATTTGAGCTTTTAATTCTTCATAGGCCAATAATTCATTTCCGCTAAAGGTGATTTCAAATCCTGCCATATTAAAATCCTTAATTATCTGTGCAGCGGTCTCACGAACGATGGCAAAATCTCTTCGATATTTTTCCAGGTCTCCCTGCATTGTTTTTATTATTTTATTTCAGGAAAGTCAATCACAAGACGTTGAACCGGGCGGTTATTAATGAGATGCTCTTCTGTAATCTCAGTGATATCCGATTCCTGAACTCCACCATAAAAAACCCCTTCTGGATAGATAACCATTGAAGGGCCGAATTCACAGGCATCAAGGCACCCCGTTTTTTGTGCACGAATTTTAAGATTTAATCCCCTGTCTTTAATTTCTTTTTTAAAGGCTGAGACCAGGCTCAGCCCACATGCCTCTCCGCAGGATTTTTTAGCGTCAGGAGGGCGTTGATTGGTGCAAATAAATATATGTTTTTCAAATTTCATCAGCCAAAGATAAGTTAGATTCTATAAATAAGAATTACCGGAATGTATAAAAATAAAAAAAAGGGATCATGATAACATGATCCCTTTTTTGCGAAGAGTATATTCTATTACATTTTCACGATCTTCTGAACAACAGAAGTTCCATCAATAGTAAGTTTCACAAAATAGATACCATTGCCGGCATTGTCAAAAGTATAATTGTGCGCTCCGGCGGACTGTTTCTCGTCTAAGCTGAAGACTTTTACCTTTTCTCCAATCAGATTGAAAACTTCCAGTGATACTTTAGCCGAACCGATTAAGCTGTAATCGATTGTTGTGATACGTGTGAATGGATTAGGATAAACATTGAACGCTATATCATTCACAACTGAACCAACACTTGTTCCGTCTTCTACAAATACTGCATAATCCTCTATCTGACCAAAATTGAGATCAAGGCATGGCATAGGTGTTGGGTTGCCACTGAAATCAGATGCCAGACGTAAACGTAGTGGTTGACCTTCCACAGCATTTGCAGGAATAGTAAAATTACCCAAATGAAATGTCAAAGCTGAATCAGCAAAGATTTGCTCAGTAAGAGAATCGAGAACTCCGTCATCGTTCCAATCTATCCATGCTCTTACGAGTTCAGAATAAGTGAATCCTGTTGTCACAGAGATTGGATAAGTATCCAGTTTATACAAGGTCATATAATCAGTACAGGTATAATCCTGATACCCTTCAATAGCATCAAAAGTTGTGTTATCAATACTAAGAGTTGGATGGGTACCAATATGCACGTTGGTGATACCAATACCACAACAATATGCAGTGGTAACAGGGTAACATGCTGTAGGATCAGGGCCGGTAATCTGAGCCTGAACAGTTTGAACCATTGTATCACAACCTGCGGCATTACAGGCTATAAGTTCAACATCAAAGAATCCATTTACAGCATAGTGATGCGCCGGATTTGGATCAGTTGAAGTTCCACCATCACCAAAATCCCATGCATACGAAGTTGGAGTATTGATTGAAGTAGAGGTAAATTGAAATTCCCCGGTACAGGTATTATTTGTATCAGTAAAGCTAATACACGGATTCAGTGCAACAACTAAGGTACACGGTACTGTTTTTGAAGGATTCAGCGGATCGTTTGAAGTGATTGTCAGATTTGTAGTGTAGTTACCGCCAACCAATGTTCCACTATTTAATGTGAGTGTTATCGTAGTAGTTCCACCGGGAGTTACAGTTCCGCCTGTTGGTGCTGCTTGTAGCCATCCCGGAGTCGTACCCAAAGTATATGTCAGGTCAGTACCACCCGTATTGTCAATAGCAAATGTTGCTGTTGTGGTATTTCCGCAAGCTTGTAAGCTCTTAGAAATTGAAGCAGGGTTAGTTACAATTGCTGGAGCGGCGAAAGTTGTACCTGAAACACAGACGACAGTATCAATATCATTGTTGGTAATTTCAATGAAGCCGGTGAAAGCACCAACCGTTGAAGAGTTGAAGGTGGCCGTTACGGTCATGAATCCTCCGGGAAGTACAAAGTTATCAGGAGACGAAGCAGAGAATTGAACTCCGGTTGATGAGAAACTTGTAATATGCAAAGAATCACATCCTTGATTCAGTATATCAAAAGTTCTGGTTGCACTGGTGTGCTGCATAATAGTACCGAAGTCAAGACAGGTGTCTGACAAAGCAATCGCGGGGTCACCGGCAATGGTCAATGTACAAGGAACCAGAACTGTAGGGGTGAGAGGATCGTTACTGGAAATAGCGATGTTTGAGATGTATGTTCCTGCAGCTAATCCTGTTGTTTGAAATGTAACGACAACATTTGAAGTGCCAACAGCAGTGACAGTGTCAGAAACAAGACTCAAAGTGATCCAAGAAGCAAGGCCATTTTGTCCTCCCCATGAAATTGCGTTTGCAATGGCTTGTGAACTGTTTACTGCCGGAGTATAGAAATCGAATCCAAGAAAAATAGCTTTACCTGAGCCAAACTGTCTGGTTGTTATGATATCATTTGCCACATCCGCAACAATTAGTTCTTTGTCAACATCTGTGATGTTATAAGAAAAAGTTGCACTTGGTCCGGTAAAGGTTGGTGTGAGTCCTGCCGCAAGTGGATGAGTAGCATTAATTACAGTCATCGTGTTACCCGTTGCATTTTCTACATAGTTCCCTGTAAAAACGCCTGTATTAAACATACAATCAGCGTTTGAAGAAAATGAACCGCACCAAACAACACTTCCTCCATTATTCAGAAATTGTCTGATAACCGGTCCTAATGTTGTCCATACTGCCGGATCACCAAGTTCCTGTTCTGGTATCAATAAGACATTCTTGCCAACTAATAATCCCTGCAATACTCCAGGATTTGTTGTGGCGGTAGTGGTAAGTGTATAATTTGTGAAGAACTGATTGATAGCCGCGATGGTACTGGGGAATTCAGAAAACAAATCTGTTCCATAGGACATGGCGACCACCCTCACCGAAGAGTTCGTTGATCCATCCGTACTATAGACAAGTTGCCCGCCTCCAAGATTACTAACTCCCAGGTTAAATGTAACGGTGTCTCCACAATTCACATTTGCAACTAAAGAGTCGGGAGACACGCTGATCTGGGGTGCCGCTTGAACTGTAAGCGATGAAGTGGCAATACTTGAATCGGTGCAAGAGTAGGCTTTCAATGTCACTGTATAAGTTCCCGGAGCACTGTAGGCATGAACAGGGTTCTGTGACATAGCAGTATCCCCGTCACCAAATTCCCATAGCCAGCGAACAGGACTACCGATACTGAGGTCTGTGAACTGAACATCTGTAAGCAACGGAGGCGTAATATCGCCAATGCCTAAAGCTGCAGTTGGAGTAACACTTGGAGCAATGACAGAACTCCATGTGCAAGCAAAACCACTATCTACAATTGACACATCCGATCTCCAGATAATCAACATACTTCCTGAAACGCAAGTTACCGGAGCCGGGATGGTTGTACCACTGGCATTCATCAATTGTAAACCTGCAGTAGTGGTACCATCATAGACAGTGAAGAAGTCAAAGCCAGATTCAGTCATGAATTGCTGAAAGGACAGAGTGATGGATGTTGCGCATGGAGGGCTTACCAACAATGTACAATTCTCATTCACTACATATACGTCGTTAGGACCTCCGGTATCGTAAAGCGTGCCGGTTGAATCTAATGTTGTTGAAACGGAACAAATGTTATAAGTACCTTGAGCTGATGCTGAAATTTGAATCGTCAGCAACAATGCAAGTACAGCAAACATGTTGAGTAGTAGTTTTTTCATAGCGGTCAGGGTGATTTTTTTATATTTCCAAATGTAGGATATTTTTTTCAAACTCCAACTCACCACAGACCTCGAAAAATCAAGAAAATGTCATGAAATACCCCTCAATTTTTACCAATTTTAAATGGTTGTTCACGGAATCATACACACTCAGGAAGTTTAGTTAAAATGACCATCCCAAACCCGATAGAGCGAGGCATATTAAAAACCGACGCTTGTCCTGAAAAGCTTGATTGCAATGGCTAACAAAATGATTCCAAAAACTTTACGAAGTACGCTGATTCCTGCAACTCCCAGTATTTTCTCCACCCTATAGAGGTTTCTTAAAACAACATAAACGACAAAAAGGTTAAGAATGATGCCAATAATGATAGTTGGAATGTCATAAGCTGCCCGCAAAGAAAGTAAGGTTGTCATGGTTCCGGTACCGGCAATCAGAGGAAAGGCAACCGGAACAATTGAGGCGGTAGACGGTATTTCATCTTTGTAGAGCCGGATTCCTAGTATCATCTCCAAGGCCAGGAAAAAAATTACAAGTGAACCTGCAATGGCAAAGGATTGCACGTCAACTCCTAAAAAGTTCAAGATTGTTTCTCCTAAAAAAAGGAATCCGATCATGATGAGCATGGAAACCAGGGTTGCCTGAGCTGATTTAATATGGCCTACACGTTTCTTAACTTCAAGTAAGACCGGTATTGAGCCGACAACATCAATAACTGCAAACAAAATTGTAGTTACAGTTAAAATGGATCGTAAGTCAAACTCCATGTGTAAATAAAAAAATAGTTAATGAAAATCCGGAAAGAGAATTCTCTTTTTACAAACTCAAGTTTGTATTACCCTTCCTTGATATTTAACAGCAGACTGTTTAGGCAAATTAACCGTTGAGAGCTTCTGCTCCTGCAACGATCTCGAGAATTTCGTTGGTAATAGATGCCTGACGGGCTTTGTTATACGATAAACGAAGTTCCTTTAACAAGTCACCTGCATTGTCAGTTGCTTTGCTCATGGCTGTCATCCTGGCTCCATGCTCGGATGCATTGGAATCAAGTACAGCTTTGTACAATTGTACGCGGATGGATTTCGGCAGAAGTTCCAATACAAGAGCTTCTTTTCCGGGCTCAAAAATATAATCGTGTTGAACTTTTATCTCCGACTTTTCAGCCGACACTACCGGCAGCATCTGTTCCAGAGTTACGTATTGAACGGCTGCATTCTTAAACTGATTGTAGACAAGATCTACATGGTCGTATTCTCCTTTTTTAAACTCAGTCATTATTTCATCAGCTACAGCAGCTACCGATTCAAAGTCCAGATTGTTATACAGGTTGTTGCGATTGCCACCATAGACAGCAGGATTCTTACTAAAAAAATCACTGGCTTTTTTTCCGATACATAGCACTTTAACATTGCCCTCTTTCACCTGAGAAGCATAATTTTCACGTAACAATTTATTGACGGCACGAATAATTCCCGCATTAAAAGCGCCACACAAACCCCGATTGGAATTTACGGCAATGATCAACACTTTGTTGACAGTACGCACCTTTGTAAGTTCCCCGCCAACACCGCCTTCAAGAGAACCGGAAATATTTTCCATGATCTCACGAAGTTTACCTGCATAAGGGCGCATCATAGTGATCGCGTCCTGAGCGCGGCGTAATTTCGCGGCACTCACCATTTTCATCGCTTTGGTGATCTGCTGTGTAGATATAACTGAGGTTATTCTGTTACGTACTTCTTTAAGATTTGCCATGACGAATTAAATCTGCTCACCATCCGGTATCTTCAACAAGTGAAGATATTGAATGATTTTAACTAATTATTTTGTTTTATACTTCGGACTCAATTCTCCTGCAACTTTTTCGAGAACAGAAGTGATGCTGTCATCAAATTTTCCGCTACGCAATGCATCGAGAGTACCACGATGTTGTGCTTCCAGAATTCCAAGAAATTCACTTTCAAATTCTTTTACTTTAGTCACAGGCACATCGCGAAGCAGTCCTTTTGTGCCACAGTAGATGATTGCGGTCTGCTTTTCTACAGACATTGGTGAATATTGTCCCTGTTTCAGAATCTCAACGTTACGTATACCTTTATCAAGGGTCGCTTTCGTTGTCGCATCAAGATCAGAACCAAACTTAGAGAAGGCTTCCAGTTCGCGGTATTGTGCCTGATCAAGCTTCAGTGTGCCGGCTACTTTCTTCATGGATTTAATCTGTGCATTTCCACCGACACGGGAAACCGAAATACCTACGTTAATCGCCGGTCGAACACCAGCATTAAAGAGGTTAGCTTCTAAAAAGATCTGACCATCGGTGATGGAGATTACGTTTGTAGGGATATAAGCTGATACGTCACCGGCTTGTGTTTCAATAATCGGAAGAGCTGTCAGAGATCCTCCACCTTTAACTTTTCCTTTCAATGCTGCAGGAAGATCATTCATTTGCGCGGCGATCTCGTCGGAGTTGATGATTTTAGCGGCACGCTCCAGTAAGCGGGAGTGCAAATAGAAAACATCTCCCGGATATGCTTCACGGCCCGGAGGACGACGTAACAACAGCGAAACTTCACGATAGGCCACTGCCTGTTTTGATAAATCATCATAGATGATCAGTGCAGGACGACCTGTGTCACGAAAAAATTCTCCGATAGCGGCACCTGCCATCGGCGCGAAAAATTGCATTGGTGCGGGATTAGACGCTGTTGCGGCAACAATAACAGTATAAGCCATTGCACCTGATTCGGTGAGTGTCTTCTGGATTTGTGCTACCGTTGAACCCTTTTGTCCAATCGCAACATAGATACAAAATACAGGCTCTCCTTTATCGTAAAATTCTTTTTGGTTGATGATGGTGTCTATCGCGACAGCAGTTTTACCTGTCTGGCGATCACCAATAATCAATTCACGTTGACCTCTGCCAATTGGAATCATCGCGTCGATTGCTTTAATTCCTGTTTGTAAAGGTTCAGTTACCGGCTGACGGTATATAACTCCCGGTGCTTTTCTTTCAATGGGCATTTCGTAAAGTTCCCCTTTGATAGGGCCTTTTCCATCTATCTGCTCACCGAGGGTATTGACCACCCGACCAAGCATTCCTTCACCTACTTTAATGGAACCGATTTTTCCTGTACGTTTAACGATATCACCTTCTTTGATATCATTCGAAGCTCCAAGCAATACAGCACCAACATTGTCTTCTTCAAGGTTCAAAACGATTCCCTGCAATCCATTTGCGAACTCAATAAGCTCTCCGGATTGAACTTTGTTCAGTCCATAAATACGGGCGATACCGTCTCCTACCTGGAGAACAGTGCCAACTTCTTCGAGTTCCTTTTCTGTCTTAAAGCCTGCCAGCTGCTGGCGCAGTATCGCAGAAACTTCATCGGGTCTAACTTCAGCCATTTCTTATTTTATTTTAATATTGTTTTATTCTAACGTTTTATGAATCAATGTTTATTCAAATTAATTTCTTGCGACATATGGATTAGCGGAAAACTGCCGTGCCAATTTTCGGAGGTCTGAGGATACACTGGCATCATATTGTTTATCTTCGATGCGAAGAATAAATCCTCCAATCAAATCTTTGTCGATTTTTTCGTGCAGTTCCACTTCGGAATTATTGCTGTCCTTCAGCATTTCATAAACTTTAGCGCGAAGTTTATCATCCAGGCCCGAAGCAGAAATGATTTCCGCAGTACGAATCCCGTTGAGGATTTTAAATTGCCCGGTGTATGACTTTGAAATATCAAAGAGAAACTTCTCACGTCCTTTGCTTGCTACAATCTCGAAAAAGCTCATCGAAAGTTTGTTCATCTTCTGGGCAAACAACGATTTGAGAATTGCCGACTTTTTATGTGATGGAACGATAGGGTTACGGAAAAGCACAGGTAGCTCGCGATTCTCCTCGCAAACAGAAGCAAATAATTTCATGTCTTCATTCACCTCTTTCAATACTCCCATTTCTTTGGCAAGACCAAGAAGGGATTTCGCATAACGGCTCGCAACTACTGTATCTAACATGATTAGATTTTTATCCTGTAAGTTATTTTTTAACTCCTGATATTAATTCAGATTAATATCATCCATTAATGTCTGCATAAGGGATCGTTGTTTTTCATCCCGGCTAAGTTCCTGGCGAAGGATTTTTTCCGCGATCTCAATAGACATACTTGCCACTGAATTTTTCAATTCGGTAATAGCAGCCATCTTCTGATTGTTAATAGCTTCCTGTGCCTGAGCAATGAGTTTACTGCCTTCTGTCTGAGCCCTCAGCTTTGCTTCAGCAATGATTGCATCTTTTGCATCTCTTGCTTCTTTTAGCATCAGATCTCTTTCCGCGCGAGCCTGTCGTAAAAGAATTTCGCTGTCATCTTTCAATGCTGCCATTTCTTCCTTGGCTTTTTTAGCGGCATTCAACGCCTCTGCAATGGATTGTTCGCGCTCTTTCAATGATTTAAGAATCATTGGCCATGCGAATTTTCCAAGAATAAAAAGGACGCACAAAAAAGAAACGGACATCCAGAATATGAGGCCGATTTCAGGTTTAATTAGTTCCATGAGATATTATATTTTGATACTTTGATTGTAAGGATTGTTCTGTAACAAGGATATGGTATAGCCAACCGCTATACCATATCCTGTTAAAAGCATTAGCTCTTGAAGGTAACCAACAGGCCGACTACCATCGCGAAGAAGGCAGCACCTTCAACGAGAGCGGCAGTAAGGATCATGTTCGCGCGAATATCGCCCGCAACTTCAGGCTGACGTGCGATTGCTTCCAATGCGGAACCACCGATACGTCCGATACCAACACCTGCACCAAGTGCAGCGAGACCGGCGCCTAATGCAGCGACCCCGTAACCGAGACCAAGATTGCCTGCTTCCAGAAGAATTGAAGATAACATAGTGTATATATATTTAAGGGTTAATAAAAATTCTACTAAATAATTGCCGCTTCTTCCACATGCGCGTCGACACCATCGTGATCGTGATGATGTTCCTCTACTGCCGCGCCGAAATAAATAGCGGAAAGCAGTGTGAACACATATGCCTGTAAGAACGCAACTAACAACTCAAGCATTGTCATAAAGACAACAAATGCAACCGACAATATGGAGACTCCCCAGCCAAGTCCTGTACTCATTTCACCGAAGATGAAAATCAGACTGAAGAATGATAAGGCAATAATGTGACCTGCGGTAATGTTCGCAAAGAGTCGGATCATTAATACGAAAGGTCGGAGAAATATTCCGAGAATTTCAATTGGTGTGAGGAGAAACAGAACCCATACCGGTACACCAGGCATGGCAAAGATGTGGTGCCAGTAATTTTTATTGGCAATGAATAAAGTGATGATGAAGGTAAAGACCGCAAGAGTCAAGGTGACTGCAATGTTTCCTGTAAGATTAGCGCCTCCCGGTAATATGGGAACCAAGCCAAGAAGGTTGTTTATCCAGATGAAGAAAAAAACCGTGAGAAGAAAAGGCATGAACTTCATGTATTTCTTTTCGCCTATACTTGGGCGGGCGATCTCGTCGCGAACAAATAATATTAGTGGTTCCATGAATGATTGCATTCCTTTCGGTGCCTGTCCTTTTCTGCGCGAATAGGATTTCGCTACAGATAAAAACATCCAAAGCATTAAGGCGATACTGAAAAACAGGGCTGCAACATTTTTAGTAATTGAAAAATCATAAAATTCGTGTCCATCTGAAGCTACTATCTTGTTTTTCTCGTCCAATGAGTAGCCATTGTAAGAGGCATGCCCGTGTTCAAAACGTGAAGAAGAAAACAGTTCTACTCCTTTTGAAGGAGAGTAGATGATAACCGGGAGTGGCATTGAAACATGGCCAAATAAATGCCAATCGTGCGAATCTCCGATATGTTCCATAATGGATGCACCGGGATCAAACTTTTTTTCTGCATGAACGATTTCACTATCGCCTGCTACCATTGAATCAGTATGAGCAACTTCATTTGCACTGACTGAAACTGAAAAGAGGAACAATAAAATAATCGCAAGTATCTGCTTTGTCTTTGAAACTCCCGCATTATGAATCAGTTGCAACATGTCGCCTTTGTCTTTTTTTAAAGAGTGCGCAAAAGTACTACTTTGAGGCGAATGAACAAATAATCAAGTCAAATCATGGTCTGGACAACCAAATCATAATTACTGATTATCAGTAACTTGAGCTGAGTGCATGAATTTTATTTATCAGTATTTTTTTCGGCAGGAATAATTTAAGAGAAAGCATTTCAACCAATGATTGAGAGCATGATTTTGATGCACGTAAACCAAGGGCTGACATGATGCGTTTTGACCAGAATCTTGATTTTTCGAAGAAATTAGCTCATAGTTTATTAAATTTATGCCATGACTATTTGATAATTAACTGATTATCAAGACAAATCCTTTGCTAATAAAGATACAGCCGAAGATCTGGTTCAGGAAACTTTTTTAGCAGCTGTTACTGCTTTAAATTTTTTTTTGCAAGGTCAAAGAGTAGGAGGCGATTTATATTCAATTGCTCCCGGTTTGGTTGTATTTTGCATTTAAAATCAGGTCATTTTTCTTTTTTAATAATGTAGGAGTGGATAATGAAGAAGGTGAAAGCATTGCCATTGTCAGAACTGGATAATATAGCACTTGATAAGGCAAAATAATTTTCATGACCGCAAATACTATTTAATATTTACAATTTAAGCGTATACTTTTTATATAGTGATTCCTTCCAATGTGCGCAGATATTTTTCGTCATAGTGGGCACCCAATCCTGTTGATTCAGCAACTGTAATACTTCCACCGGAGCCATACCGCATTCCACCTCGTACAAAATCCTCTGAAAACATCAAGGGAGTATCAAAATCTATAAATGGTGTATCATGACAGCAGAGTGCAACATGGGCGGCTGCGGTAAAGCCAAGTCTTGATTCAAGAAAGCCGCCAATTTGTAATGGCATATTATGTGTTTCCGCCAGTTTAATTATTTTGATAGCATTGGAAATGCCGGATGACTTACCTAATTTAACATTAAATGAATCGCAGGCTTTCATTGAGATTAGTTTTTCTGCATCGTGGTGATCAAGACAGGATTCATCAGCCATTATAGGAATGGGGCTTTGTCGTCGAATTTCCGCGAGATGCATATAATTGTTACGGGAAATCGGCTCTTCACAATGCTGAATATTGAATGGCTTCAACTCTTTTAATATTGCCAATACATCAGTACTATCCCAGCCTTGATTTGCATCAATTCGTATCGGAATATTCAGGCCAACTTTTTCGCGGATGGATTTGATTCGGACAATATCCGATTCTTTATTCTCACCTAACTTTACTTTTATAACCGGGAAGCCGGACTTCAGTATTTTCTCCGCGTCATCACACATCTTTTCAGGCGGACCGAGACTTACTGTATAATCTGTGAATAAGGTCTTGTTTTCTTTACCACCGAGAAATTTATACAAGGGCATTCCTGCATGTTGTGCCGCAAGATCGTGGAGTGCAATATTGAAAGCGCTTTTTATTGTTGTATTTCCGAAAATATAACGATCCATGAGGACGGAACATTCATCAATTTGCAGAGGATTTTTTCCATTCAGTATTTTAGCTAATTCCAGACCAACCGTAAAACAAGTTTCAATAGTTTCGCCGTGAATGGTTCGAAAAGGACTTCCTTCCCCGAAACCTTTCCGTCCACTGCTATCGTGTATTTCAACGATAATGTTTTCTGCAAACTCCAGTTTCCCGAGTGAAATAATAAATGGTTCCTTCAGTCGGATTGTGGATTTATAAATCCCTACTTGAAGTATCCTTGGAACATGCATTTGAAATGATTTATAAACAAATTCGTGAATTGAAATTTTTATCCCTTGCGAAATTGTTTCCAGGCGACACCAACTTCGAAGGCGGTAAAGATGATATAAAATATCAGAAAAGTAGTAATGAATGAAATCGCCTCAGTTTTATTGAATAGGGAAAAGATGACAATCACAGCCATGTGCAATAATAACTTAAAGGTTGTTGTGGCCATATAGTATCGTATAAAAACCTGTGGCCTGCCTTTCGAGGAATGAACAAGTCCGTAATGAAAGGCCAGTGTCACGACAAGAAAATAAATGAGAAGATACCAGGTGTTTGTGCCAATCAGATCAACGGAAATAAAATTTCGAATAAAAACTATACCGATAGCCAGAATGATGGAAAGGCTTGCCAGCAACACGATGTATCTTTTCATAAAATGTGGAGGAACAAAGAACCCCGCGCAATTCGTGGGGTTCTTTGATATTATTTCTTTAAAAAATCTTTTATACTTAAGTAGATAGCTGCTGCAACAGAGAGTAAGCTTAATATAAGCGTGAATACCGGAATTTTGAATTCCAGGTATTTATCCAAGTAATATCCTCCAAACACACCCAGTCCTATGATAACGAGCATTTGAGTGCCCATTGATGCATAGCGCATATAAGAGTAATCAGGCTGTTTTCTCTTTGGTGTTTTCTGCGGGCTTGTCGGCATATTTCATATCCTTAATGACAGGTCCCATGTTACAAGAGCCGGTGAATGTTGCCCCAACTTCCACAACCAACTTCCCGGTTACGATGTCACCGATAATTTTAGCGGAAGATTTCAGGAATAGTAATTCAGATACACTCATTTTACCCTTCACAGTCCCTGAAAGGTCTGAATTCTGACATGAAACATCTCCATCAACAGTACCCGTAGATCCTACGACAACTTTTGCCTTAGAGATTACTTTACCGTGAACGGTTCCATCAATTCTTATGTCACCATTGGAGCGCACATCACCTTCGATGATTGTTCCCGCACCGATTAAGTTAATCGATGAATTTGTACTTTCAGAATTCCTGGTTGGTGCACCCGGGTTCTTTTTGTCTTTGTTGTTGAACATAGTTTTTTCCTGTTGAAAAATTAAAGATAATCCCCTCTGAATTCTCTAGGTTTTTTAAAAGGTACGCAAAGTTAACACAATATTCAAGTCAAGCAAAGGTAAGTTTTCAACCCTTCGTTTGCCATATAACATCTTGTTAATCATAGATTTAAAAAGTTAATAACAGCTTTTGTTAATCTTAATTAACAGGTTAAAATGCAGCTCTTCTTATCCTTTTAAAAATAAAGAAATTCCGACCAGTGGTTGTTAAAAACCTGTTTAATTCTTACAAATAATGAAAAAGGACTAAATTTAAGAAAGACTAACTGGTTGAATAGTAAGGGAAAAGCGATCTGATGGATTATTTGTAAAATGATCGATAAAAGTCATCATAAGTATCCGTCTTTTTTTCCTTGAGTAGCACCGGAAAATTATTGACTGAAATAACAAACTGGGTGTAAGCATTTGGGTTGACATTAGCATACACTTCATCATGGTTATAGATATGAGTGTTGTAATCAAGAGCCTCCTTCTTGTTCTGGAATGATTTAATAATTACAACTTTATTTCTGTGATCAAGCATCAGGTCAGTGATGTTAAAGTTTTTTGTGCCATAATATTTAGAGTTGAAATTTGACAGACTGGTTTTAAATTTCAATCCATCAAGTTCCCCTCCAATTGCCTGAAAAATAACGATTACATAGTGAATAGTGTCAGGTAGATAATTATACAGTCTCTGATTGGCGAGGGAGTCACTGCTTACCGGTGTTGAAGGCAAAATACCGCTTGGCTGTGATGTGTCTGTTACGGCCGGTTTCATCCCTTTGATGTAGTCGAGAATATTCTGTGCTTCATCCTTCACAGGATCGTTTGAATGATTCCGGATAATATCCTGCAACGATGCTTCAAACATTGCCAGAGGCTGAGTTCGTCCTATAGAAAGCGTTCGGAGCATATCAAATTTAGGGATGAGAGGATTTTGAGGAAACTGTACTTCAGCCTGTGCTTTCCGTTGCATCACTGTAGTGTATTCACCATTCAGGTATTTATGATAGGTCTCCTCATAGAACAGCTCCAGATTTGATTTTTTGGAAGCCATTTCCTGAGCATAATTCGGATTTTTTATGATTTCCGCATATTCTGTATCAGGGTACTTAGTCAGGATCAGGTTTTTGTAGAGATCAGCTTTTGCGGAATTTCCTTGTTGATTATAATTGCGGTACAACTGATAATAGGTCTGTAATTCAAATTTGTTACCGGGATATTTTTGTAAAAGTGTTTCAAACATTTCAGCCGATGCTTTTGGATCATTGAGCTGTTCTCTGTAAATCATGGCTGCATTATAATAAGCATCGACGATTTTTGTAGTTGACTTTTCCAATTCTTCAGGGGTGGAAGGAACTACTTTCATCATATCCTGTCTTTTCTTTTGTGCTGCCAGTACAGGGTCTTTAATTTCTATCTCGTCGGTTGAAGTTGTATCGCTCTCTTCTTCTTCCAAACCTCCTGAGAATACGGTAGCTTTGTTGCTCCTTCTCCAGTTATCTTCGAGCTTTCTGCTTCCCCATTTTTTTACGAATTCATTGGTGCCGAAACTGATTGCCTGAGGGTTATAAAAATACCAGTTAGAACCGGAAGCCTTGTTGAATGTATTCACATCCTTCACCCTGTTTTGATCAAAAATCTGATTCACCTGTTGTTGTTCGTCAAGTTTTTTTTGATCGATTACGTTAAGAGAATCCTGCTGAATTTTTTTGTTCACCACTGCACTAAGCTCATCAGGACTTAATTTACTTAATGTCTGCAAGCTGTCTTCCAACTGAATTATTTTAAGATATTTTACCAATCGTGTGAGACTATTTCTCAACGTGAGCGTTTCGGTATAGTCAGGATGATCATTACTTAGGTTGGTAATGGTGCTATCATAATATAACTGAGCATTTCTGTAATCGGGTCGTGCAAAATAAATTTTAGCAAGAGCGAGATATGACAATGCTTTTTGGTTCTGATTTCCAGCACTTACCTGAATTGATTTGTTCAGCAAAGCCATCTCCTCTTCCTGATTTCCTTCTTTTTGAGCCAGTCCGGCCAGGGCATAATAAATTTGGTCGAGGTATTCAAGATTTTTTGGATCTTTCTCCATCTTTAGCAATTCCTTCCGCACCGTCTCACCACCTTTACCTCCTGCATCATAACACCGGGCTCTGTTAATACGAGAATTAAAATCCATTTCATAAGGCGGATTCATCTTAATAACTTGTGAATACAGGTCGAATGCTTTTTTGAACTCTTCCTTTTGCTGATAAAGCTGGGCAAGGATAAACATGAAACGAATGCGGTCTTTCCGTTTCGGGGCTAATTTTGAAGCGATCTCAAGATGCTCAATTGTTTTGTCAAAGTTCCGCGTTTGCAGATTGAAATCTGCATTCACGGCGGCAAGTTCCCATAACTTCTTCTTTGGAAAATCTTTTTGGTTTCGCAGGTAATCCAACTTATTGCCTGCTTCACGGATCATCGTAAGCTCGAGATATGTTTTTGCAAGCCACATAGACCCAAGGTGTCTTGTTGGAGATTTTTTATACGTGGTCTCTACGTACTGGAAGGCTTCAATGGCTTCAAAATACTGGTGTTTAAAAAAAAGAGCCTGTCCGTAGAGGAGCCAATTGTCATCAATCCACTTTTCTGAATCCGGTTTTTCATTCCCTCTTTTATCCAAAATGGTATGCCTTTGAATTACTGTTCCAAGTCTTTTCATTGCATCATCCATTTGAGGATAGATCGCTTTTGATTTTTCAGAATTGGCATATTGAAAGACAGAAAGAGTGCGGTCGTACTTGTCCTCATGCGAAAGTGCCAGCTTATCCACACCATCCTGCACCTTAAGACCGGCATTATAATAGCCGTTATAGTGCGATGACAGATGATGAAATCTCCTGTTCACCCATGTATCCTTTGTGTTAGAACACGAAGTCCATAGGAGCGAGAACAAAATAAGGAAAGTGCCGGTTATCGAGGCCCGGCGAAGAAAACTGAAGGAAATCATCAAGTGTTCAATAACTCTTATTTCTTCAAATTTATTTTAGGTGAATTGATCGCAAGATAAAACTATTCCTTGAGGAATAGAGGGCAAAATCCCGGAAAATGTACAGACTTTTGTGATTGCAAGCGAATTGATGTAGGTTTGAAACCCTTTTGGCAGATGAAAGACAAGAAAAATAAAAAATGGGTAAGGAGGCTTAAAAGCAGGTATCGTCTCGTTGTGATGAATGAGGACACCTATGAAGAAAAGGCATCATTCAACCTTAGGCCATTAAAAGTGTTTGTGACCGTTGGTTTGGGAGTTATTCTTTTAGTCATTCTCACCACATTCTTGATCGCTTTTACACCATTACGTGAATATATTCCGGGATATGCGGATCTGAAAACCCAGCGGAGGGTTTTTAACCTTGTCATGCGGACAGATTCGATGGAAAGGGCTCTGGCAGCACGAGACCTCTATATTACCAATATCCGGAATGTAATTAATGGAACAGCAGGTCTGGATACCGGAAACAACTTTAGCATGGGTCTGGTGAAATATGACACCATTCACAAACTGCGTAAATCACAAGAAGATAGCCTCCTGCGTTTGGAAATAGAATCAAAGGATCAGTATTCATTAGCCATTGGTGACAATGGTTCGATTGTGAATTCAATTCGAAGTTTTCTGTTTTTCCCTCCCTTGAGTGGAACAGTCACCAACAGATTTGATCCGGTAACTAGGCATTTTGGTGTAGATGTGGTCTCCAAGCCTGATGAAGTTATAAAAGCGACACTTGACGGGACGGTGCTTTTAGCTAATTTTACATCCGAAACCGGCTGGGTTATAGGTATTCAACACTCCAACAATCTTTTTTCCTTCTATAAGCACAATTCCGCCTTACTTAAAAAGGTTGGCGATTTTGTTAAAGCAGGAGAAGTGGTGGCTGTTATTGGAAACTCCGGAGAATTGAGCAGTGGCCCTCATTTGCATTTCGAACTTTGGTTCAATGGAACGGCTGTGGATCCACAAAAATATGTTTCATTTTAAATGGTCCTTCATCATCTCGTTCTGTCGCTTGTCTTAATCAATGCACAAATCCTTTTCTCAGGTCTGCGTTAACATACTGAACTAGAATTTGCGATATATCTAGTAAATTGCACCCTCAATCAGATTAATTTCACCAAAGAAAGCGGCATGGGCATTTTATCCAACATCAGTAAAGCTTTTGCCGCCAGGGTAAACCGACAAACCCGATCCTGGAGCTTGAATCCTGTTGAAACGCAGGAACGGGTGTTCCGATACTTGTTGTACAATGCAAAAGATACAGCATTTGGAAGAGACCACCGTTTTCGTGCAATAAAAACTTACGATGACTTTAAAATACACGTGCCCGTACGAGACTATGAAGGACTGAAACCATACATAGACAGGATGATCGCCGGGGAAAAAGACGTCATGTGGAAGGGTAAACCACTCTATCTGTCTAAAACTTCAGGAACTACATCCGGTATTAAATTCATTCCGATTACAAAGGAGTCCATTCCCAATCATATTACCTCTACCCGCAATGCTTTGTTGAGTTATATTCATGAAAGTGGGAATGCGGATTTTTTAAATGGTAAACTAATATTCATTTCAGGAAGTCCCGCACTCGATACAAGTAAACAGATTCCTGTTGGAAGACTTTCCGGAATAGTGAATCACCATGTCCCTTCATACCTCAAGCGCAATCAGCTACCAAGTATGAAAACGAATTGCATTGAAGACTGGGAGGAAAAAATTGACGCTATTGTGGAGGAGACTCTGCCTGAGAACATGTCATTCATCAGTGGTATTCCTCCCTGGGTACAGATGTATTTTGATAAGCTGACAGAGAAAACCGGCAAGAAAATAAAAGACATTTTTCCGGGTTTTAATTTATTTGTGTATGGTGGTGTTAATTATGAGCCATACAGAAATAAACTTGAGCAGAGTATCGGGAAGAAAGTTGACTCTATTGAACTTTATCCAAGCAGCGAGGGATTTATTGCTTATCAGAATTCTCAAAAAGACAGTTCACTTCTGCTTCTGCTGGACACCGGTATTTTTTACGAGTTTATTCCTGCATCGGAATTTTTTAATCCGAACCCAACAAGGATATCAATTAAAGACGTTGAGTTGGGAATTAACTACGTTATTATTCTCAATACCAATGCCGGTTTGTGGGGGTATAATCTTGGTGATACCATCAAGTTTACGTCAAGAGATCCTTTTAAAATAATAATTACCGGCAGGATCAAACACTTCATTTCCGCTTTCGGGGAACACGTGATTGCAGAAGAAGTTGAACGTGCTTTATCAGAAGCTTCATCACTTCAGCATGCGGAGATTGTGGAATTTACCGTTGCTCCAAAAGTTACGCCGGAAGAAGGGTTGCCCTATCATGAATGGTTTATTGAATTTCATAAAAAGCCGGGGGACATTGAGAAATTTAAGGAAGTGCTTGATTTAAGTATGCAAAGGCAAAATGTGTATTATAGGGATCTCATCAAGGGACATATTTTACAGCCTTTGAAACTTCGCGTCCTTCAAAAAGATACTTTCATTAATTACATGCGGGCACAAGGAAAATTAGGAGGACAGAATAAAGTGCCAAGACTTTCCAACGATAGGTTAATCGCTGACGAACTGGTTCCTCTGGTTGTCCGATAATAATTGTTCCGGGCAGATAATCCGCAACATGGATTGAAAGCTCTAATTGAAAAACATGTCAGAAAAAAAACACGTAGCGATTTTAGGTAGTGCCGGATCTATCGGCACACAAGCTCTTGATGTAATTCGTCAGCAGCGGGAATATTTTGAAGTGGAGGTGTTGAGCACGTATAACAATGCGGATATTCTTATTGCACAGGCCAAAGAGTTTTTACCCAACGCGATAGTTATCGGTGACGAAAAAAAACTGGAATATGTACGTCAAGCTCTTTCCTCTTTACCTGTAAAAGTATTTGCCGGAGAAGAGGCATTGGCACAAATTGTAGAGACAGAAGACATTCACATTGTTCTCACGGCGATGGTTGGTTATGCCGGACTAAAGCCAACACTTAATGCTATCCGTGCCGGTAAGCACATTGCACTGGCGAATAAAGAAACTCTGGTTGTCGCAGGAGAGCTGGTGACGAAACTGGCAAGGGAGAAAGCCGTAAATATTTATCCGATTGATTCAGAACACTCGGCGATTTTTCAATGCATGGCAGGTGAGTGGGATAATGCCATAGAAAAAATTTATCTTACGGCATCCGGTGGCCCTTTTCGCGGACGTGATAAAAACTTTCTTAGCAGCGTACGAAAAGAGCAAGCACTCAAGCATCCTAACTGGCAGATGGGTGCAAAAATCACCATTGATTCGGCAAGTCTGATGAACAAGGGACTTGAAATGATTGAGGCACGCTGGCTCTTTAATCTTACACCTGATAAAATTGATGTAATTGTTCATCCTCAAAGTATCATTCACAGCATCGTGCAATTTGAAGATGGATCCATGAAGGCCCAAATGGGATTACCGGACATGAAATTACCTATTCAGTATGCATTGGCTTACCCATATCGTTTGAAAGCGGATTATCCCCGATTCAACTTTTTAGATTATCCATCTCTTTGTTTTGAAAAAGCGGATACAGATGCCTTTCCGAACCTTGGATTAGCAATTCAAGCCATGGAACAAGGAGGGAACATGCCTTGTATTCTTAATGCCGCGAATGAAGTTGCAGTGGCCGCTTTTCTACAGGATCAGATTGGTTTTCTGGAGATGAGCGATATGATTGAAGCATGTATGCAAAAAATCTCATTCGTAAATAATCCCGCATATGATGATTATGTAGATACTGATACCGAAACAAGAAAGATTGCAAGGGAATTATTGCCGGTATGATACTTTTTAATTTTTTTCGTATTCGTTCTGCTTTTTCAGAATTTTAAATACGGCAATTTCTGATTGCACAATTGTGCTCCGAATACCCCTGACCAGAACCAAAAAGCATCCCTCTGGCTTAATCATCCATTTTAACCACCTAATCCGGATGATTCGCCAATAATCTCCAGCATATCCTATATATTTGATATCTTCGTATGTCTTAGACAGGCAAGATTTTCAAGGACTGCGCCTAAAAAAATCAAGAATTAAAAAATGAGGTCTTTCTTCTGTTTCCATCACACCGTTTGTGTAGTGGAGAATAAAATTGTATTGTGGAATGGAAGAGTCTTACTTTTTCTGTTGATTTTGCTATTTTCATTGAACATCAAAGTTAAAGGACAATCTCAGGATACCATCAGTTTTTTAAACTACAACCTTCTGAACTATCCAAGTGCAGGGACAGGTTATGCCGGAGACACCACTAACCGTCATCCTCATTACAGGACAATAATGAATGCCGTTGATCCGGATATCCTGGTTGTTCAGGAAATCACTTCTCAAACAGGAATAAATGGCTTTCTTTCAAATGTGCTGAACGCTACAACAAATACTTATTCCGCCGCGCCATTTATTAATGGATATGATACCGACAACGGCTTGTTTTATAAAACGGATAAATTTCATGCAGTTACGAATGACGTTATCTATACTGAGTTGCGGGATATTAATCAATTTAAATTAGTTCACACTCTTTCCGGAGACACCATCCGGATCTTTTCTGTTCATCTGAAAGCAAGCTCCGGATCAGCTAATGAAGCTCAACGAGGCAGAGAAGTTGACAGTATTCGAAAAGTGACGAATACTTTACCTGCAGGCACTGATTTTATTGTATGTGGAGATTTTAATATATACATGTCTACAGAAATCGCGTATCAAAAATTATTACAGGTCACAGGAGGTAATGAGGGACATTTTATCGACCCAATTACTATGACCGGTACCTGGAATCAAGTGGCCTATAGCAGTCATCACACACAATCTCCAAGAATACGTGCTTTTGGTGGCGGCTCGACAGGAGGCATGGATGATCGGTTTGATCTGATTCTGTATTCCCAGTCAATTAGTTTGAGCGGAGGAATGAAATACGTTCCCAATTCTCAAATTCCCTATGGAAATGACGGCAATCTCTATAATGATTCAATAAATAATCCTTCTAATACAGCAGTTTCTCCGGATGTTGCCAACGCGATACATTATGCGGCGGATCACATTCCTGTAAAAGCTCTGTTCACCATGGAATACAATCCCGGATCTGTACCTACTGATTTTGGTGCATTAGCCCTGCTTAATCCGATTAGCCCGATGTGTGCAAATGCAAACCAGGCAATGGCTGTGCGGATAAAAAATTTCGGAGCCTTCACTGTAGATTTCGCAAGTGACAATCTGGAGGTGACACTTAAGGTTACAACACCATCATCGGGAATACAAACCTATAATCAAACCATTTCCTCCGGCACCATCGCGCCGGGCGATTCTCTAACAGTCAACTTTGGCTCCCTGATTAATATGTCGGCGACTGGAACCTATTTATTTGTAAGCTATACCACACAGACAAATGATGCGAATCAATTGAATGACACGATGTCAACGACAAATGTAACTGTTACAGCAAGTGCAACAGCAAGTGTTTCTCCTGCAGGGCCCATCAGCATTTGCAATGGAGATTCCATTGTGCTCACTGCAAGTACCGGGATCTCATACTTGTGGTCTAATGGTGCTACAACCCAGAATATAACGGTACAGGATACAGGAAATTATTCAGCTCAGGTAACTATCTCCGGTGGTTGCAGTTCCTCTTCCAATCAGGTGAATGTATCTTTCATCGTCCCTCCTTCCAATGGAATAGTTTTTTATGAAAGCATGGGAACTGTTGGCGGGACAACTTCTATTGCTTCGCATGAAGGGAATAGTGGTTTCGATAATGACGGATATACAATGACCGGAAGCTCAGACCTTAGGGCAACAAATGCTTCATTTGGTTATGCAGGAGCTTCCGCGGTTGCCAATGTGTTTTTCACGGATGCAGGAAAATACTTCACAATATCCGGAATCAACACCCTCGGTTTTACGAACCTTCAACTATCACATGGAATTCATAAAGCGACAATAGCCAGTGATGGAACAGAAATCAGCGTAGCGATAAGTACTAATGGTGTGGATTACGATACCCTTTCAGTAACCCCTTTGAATACCGGATCAGGAACAGCAACATGGTATTTAAGAACGGTTAGCGGTGTGATCCCGTCGGTTCCCTCCCTTTCCATACGGTTTATGCATACTTCAGGAACTGCTGATTTTCGAATTGATGATATCACCTTAAGCGGGGCAGGTAGTTCATCAACAATCACTGCCGGTGGAAGTACTGCTTTGTGTCAGGGTGATTCGGTCGTATTAACAGCAAGTACCGGAAGTAGCTATCACTGGAATACAGGAGCAACTACACAAAGTATAAGTGTAAATACGGCTGGATCGTATTTTGCGACAGTTAGTTGTTTGAATACTGATACGGTAAATGTTACTGTTTCGAATTGTCAGGATGTCACCTTAAATTTAAAAGCATTCATACAGGGATTTTATATTGGTAATCAGGCAATGAAAGCTGTTGCAGACCCTTTGGGGAATCCCGGGATCTGTGATACAATAACTGTTGAATTGGCGGAGGCGGTATCTCCTAATAATATCACATATTCATTCAGTTCCGTTCTGGCAACTGATGGTACAGGGAGTTTTGTATTTCCGCCTTCTGTAATAAATAATTCTTATTATATAATTGTTAAACATAGAAATTCATTAGAAACATGGAGTTCCGCTCCTGTGTTGTTCAGCAATTTCACAATTATTTATGATTTCACTACATCGGCTGGTACCGCATATGGTAATAATCTTCTCAATATTGATGGTGAATTTTGTATTTATAGCGGTGATGTGACAGATGGCGTAACTAACGGTATTCAGGATGGCATTATTGATAGAGAAGATTTTGACAGCATAGAAAGTGCATTAAGCTCTTTTGTTTCCGGGTATACCATTTTCGATCTCACGGGTGACGGAATTGTTGAATCCGCCGATTTCAGCCTGATAGAAAACAATATTGATTTTGGAATTTTTGTGATGCGGCCCTAAGTTTTCAGTAAGAGCTTTTACTCTTGAAAGTATATTCGCCACGAACACGAATATAAGCAAAGTCGGATAAATAATCATTCGAGAAATGCGCAGATTATAAAGAAATTGAAAGCAATAGAGTAGACCTTGTGTGTTCAAATACTATACCTTTGGGGAATTGGTAATTAGGCAAACAGCAGCATTTTTTGAAAGCAGCGAGCATACAAGAAATAAAATCTTCCATTTCAGAACTTGAACCGGCAAGATTAAAAGACATATGTCTTCGTTTAGCGAAACATAAAAAAGAAAATAAAGAGCTTTTAAGTTTCCTGCTGTATGATGCGGGAGACACAGAAGAATATGTAAGGCAGGTCAAAGAGGAAATGGAGCTTCAATTTCAGGATGCCAATAAATCCAACCTCTATTTCGCCAAGAAAACACTTCGTAAAATTCTTCGCATAACAAACAAGTACATTCGTTTCACCGCCAGTAAGGCAGTGGAGGCTGAATTGCTTCTGCATTTTTGTGTTCAGCTAAAAAAATCAGGAATTCCGTTTCGGGAAAGTGTTGTTTTAAATAATCTTTATAATCAGCAAAGCAAAAAAATCCACGCCGCTGTAGAAAGTTTACACGAAGATCTTCAATTTGATTTTCAAAAGAGTCTTGAACTTCTGTGAGGCTTCGTTTGTAGCCTTTTTTGGACAAAAAAATGACATATTACATTTGTTTGACATGTGAATTTTGCGGATATTGGCACATGTTTAACCACTAAGAAAGATAACAAGCCATGAAAAAACTATTACCATTATTTATCGTATTTCTATACGCCACAAGTGCCTTGGCTCAGTCAGGAGGGCCTGACGGTTTTGGATATATCTGGCGCGACAGCAATCATCCGCAAGGGCCAGCATACAGCTGGATTGATATTACCACCCTTCCGGGAGCACAATTAGTAACAGGCTTGACAGACGACAATACATCTGCCTTTTACCAAATGGGATTTCAATTCCCTTATTACTGGTACAACGTTTCCTCATTTAAAGTGGGATCAAACGGGTACATTATTTTTAATAACGGAAACATATCCTCTCCTTTCCCCGCTATTCCTTCTGCAGCGCAACCACATGACTTCATTGCTGCAATGATGAGTGACCTGAATTTTATCGGGACAGGAAACACTGCGACTTGTTGGATGTGGACTAATTCAACGGATAGCTTGATCATCTCTTACATTGATGTTCCTTTCTGGTTCAACAATGCAACAACCCCCTACACTGGTTTGAATACATTCCAGATGATCCTAACTTCGGTTGACAGTTCAATCACATTTCAATACATGACTCAGCAAGGAGCTTCAGCTGCCACTGTCGACTTTTGTACTATCGGTATCGAAAACAATACCGGTGCAATTGGATTGCAACATTCTAAAGATGTTCATCCTGTACAAAATTATGCAGTGAAATTCTATTACCCCGCTACCATTCTTGCAAGTGTTCGAGATGCATCTGCATTCTACAATGACAATCCTGAAAGTGGTGGAATATTTCTTACTCAGAATGGTGATCCATACATGATGACCTCACAAATTAAAAATACAGGTACTGACACATTAGCTCCATTCAATGTTAACCTCAGAATGATCAATGACCTTCAGGTTCTGGTGATACAGGAAAATATTATGACGGATACCTTATATCCTGGAACCACACAAAATCTAACTGCTACTATTCCGTTTAATCCAACAACAGCAGGAAGATTTTCATTCCGTACTAAAACACAATTAAGTGGCGACGTTACAATTTCCAATGACGAAAAATTGTCAGAAGTAATTGTGATCGATACTGCGCAGGTCGATATAGCACTGAGCTACACAGGAGATTTATCTACACCTCCGGGAACAGGTGTATCGTGGAGTGGAGGCAATTCAGGTGTGGGAATTGAAATTGTTCCTCCATTTTATCCATGCTATATTCGCAAGCTTGAACATTATCTCGCATATAATACAAATGGAACTGGTTTTTATTCTTTGATGTATGACAATACAGGTCCGGGTAATGGACCCGGAAACCTGCTTGATTCAGCATACGTTCCGGGTGCTTCAACACTTTATCCGGATTTCTGGAACGTGATCACACTTCCAACACCAATCCGTATCGACAGTGGATCTGTGTTTATTGAGTGGAGGATGGAATCAGAAAGTATCGCATTGGGAATCGACAATACACCACCTATCGGTAACCGTTCTTACGAGACACTTGGAGGCTGGTCTATATACCGCTCACGAGAAACGCAGGATCCAATGATTCGTGCTATTGTCGCGACTTCTGCAACTGCAGGCATTACAGGAGAAATTTCTAACAACTTCGTTGGTGAGTTTTATCCTATTCCGACGAATGAGCGTATGTATGTGGATCTCTCCCTTGAAAATTCCAATAAGGATGTTCGATTCAATATGTATAATCTGCAAGGGCAACTGGTACTGTCAAATTCAAGAAACGTGAATGGAACACAAAGAGTTGTGTTTGATATTTCAACCTTGAGCCCAGGGGTTTATGTCTGCAATATTATCGCAGGAGAAAATCAGTATAACCGTAAATTTATGGTGAGATAGGTTTTCCAGCGATTCATTGCTTTAGAGCCTGAATAGCTATACTGTTTTATAAAATGCCGGTTTACGCCGGCATTTTTTTTTGGAGTGAAATTATTCCAATTACAGACAAAGGATAGCCCTTCAAATGCCAATGAATATACCGACGCTGTAGTCATCAGAATCAGTTATACCGACGGTGATGGAGATCTTGGCGAGAACAACGCTTCAGTCAAAAATTGTTTTGTTACAGACAACCGTATCGGCATCACTTCTACATACCGGATCCAACAATTATCACCGGATGGCTCTTCCATTCCAATCAAAGGGCTCCTGGATATCGAATTGGGTGGACAAGGCATTACCGATGGTTCAACACAGCAAAGTGTAACTTTTTCACTATATCTGGTCGATCGTGCGGGGCATAGGAGTAATACGGTGAGTTCGGAGCCAATCACCATCAGAAAGCCATGAAACGAATCTCGCACAAGGAGGAGAATATTTTTTTATAATATTTTCGTTTTTCAGATAAAACCCCTTATTACGTACTTGTTTCATTTTTTGAAAACTTGTGCGGTATAATCAAATCTAATGCAGGTTTCATAATTTTATATTTTGGAAAGCTACTGGGATTTGGTAAAATACCTGCATTTCATGCTGAATACCCCACCTAAAGCACAGGTCTTTTTACTACCTTTGTTTTGCAAAACAAATCATCCGTTGTTGCGTTAAAAGCATTCATTTAAGTAAATCCTCCACATGTCCGGACTTATCATGGCAGCTCAGTTGATACTGGGTTTAGCAATACTGGTTACCCTTCACGAACTTGGTCATTACCTTGCTGCACGTGCTTTTGGTATACGAGTTGAAAAATTTTATCTCTTCTTTGATGCCTGGGGCTTCAAATTCTTCTCTTTTCGTCGCGGTGATACCGAATATGGAATGGGATGGCTGCCTCTTGGAGGCTACGTCAAAATAGCCGGAATGATTGACGAGAGCATGGACAAGGAACAGATGAAGCAACCTGCACAGGATTGGGAATTTCGATCAAAGCCGGCCTGGCAACGTCTGATTGTGATGATTGCTGGTGTAGTGATGAATGTTATTTTGGGGGTTGTCATCTACGCATTGGTTTTGTTTAATTATGATACCGAATATCTTTCCAATGATGCAGTCACTGATGGTATCTATGCATTTGATTTGGGACAAAAAGTCGGACTTGAATCAGGCGATAAGATTATAGCCATTAATGGAACATCTTTTGATCGCTTTGAAGATTTGCTTTCTTCAAGAGTAATATTCGGCTCTACACTCACTGTTGAACGAAAGGGGCGCACACTTGAAATAATAATTCCTGATGACTTTTACAGACAGGCTATCGATGCAGGCAGAGGAAATTTCATCGGAACCAATCGTGCAAATTTAGTTGTTGATAGTGTCATCCCGGGAAAACCGGCAGAGTCAGCAGGCTTGCTCAAGGGGGATCATATTTATGCAGTGAATGGTATACGGACGTTTTCGGTGGATGCGTTTAAAAAAATTCTTCAAGAAAATAAGTCAAAGCCTGTGACCTTAGATGTTATGAGAGGGAATACCAACATGCAGATTCAACCTGTTCTTGGAGACTCCGGAATTGTTGGAATATCTCATCACAGCGACCTGGGCGATTATGCCCGGACGCCTTATACCATCGGAAGTTCCATTCGGTTTGGTGCATCTGATGCAATGGAAGCCATTACATCAAACATAAAGGGACTCAAGCAAATTTTTATTGGAAAAGAAAAGGCCAGTGAGTCATTACAGGGACCTATTGGGATTGCCACCATCTATGGGGGTGTCTGGGACTGGCGTCGTTTCTGGACGATCACGGGACTGCTCTCCATGGTGCTTGCCTTTATGAATATTTTACCGATTCCCGCACTTGACGGCGGCCACGTTTTATTCCTTTCAATAGAGGCCGTTACCCGACGCAAGTTGAGTGATAAATTCCTCGAGCGTGCGCAGGTTGCGGGGATGGTTATATTACTCTCGCTAATGGTATTCACTATTGGTAATGATATATGGAAGCACATTATCAATTAACGTTTAAAATTCTTTTCTTTTCCAAACATCATTAAAGGAATTTTTGATCGGCTTAAACATTTTTAATTTTTTCTCGTATGTCCGGAAATGAAAAACCATCACTTCATGCGTTCATCTTTAACCTTCTTGGTTCTTGTTGTAGTCCTGACAAGATCAGAACCAACAAGAGCTTCCGTACCGGATACTACTACGGAATTTAGCCCTCAAAGAAATTTATCTTTTGTAGTGGTGCCATACAAACCTATGATGCACTTGTCTGATGCGGACAATGATCTTTCAAATTATTCAGGCATAACTCAACAAGAGATGAGGAGTCAATTGAGGTTTGGGTTGTTGAAAAATCTCAACACAAAATTGGTAGTGGATTACGAAGCAACAATTCCTCAGCAGGATTTTGTACAAAATGACGAAAGAGATCTTGAACTCATATACAATTCCCTCGCTTTTGGAGAAGACACTGTATATCCGCTCAAAGCAAATGCAAAGAGAGACAGCCTTCAGTGGAAAAAGAAAGTTTTTACTTCTAAAGAGAATTCGGTAAAGAATGTGGAGAAGACATATATCAATGTTGATTTTTATGATCAGTTACTCCTTCCTGATCTGGCCCGTAAATACAATGCGGATTACTTTATTTTTCTGAATGAATTGGATATAAAAACCAATTATTCAGACTGCCTTGATCTTGCTTTAAAAATCTATCAACGTGAATTAAAGGTTCACTACTCTGTATTTAACCGAAATGGTAAACAAGTTTATGGAGATGTTGCCGTCGTAAAATTTCCTTCTAACTCAAATAATATTGATGAGATCATCGCGGTTAACTTTCCCGGCATCTCTGATCATATTATTGCTTCTGTAAAAAGAGTCAGTGCGACAAGCTCAAATTCAGTTCAGTAATTATTCACTCAAAGGAAAGACTAGCAACTATTGATATGCTGCTTCATCAAGTTTGAGCCCACGTGTTCCTTTCAGACGTTCCCAGAAGGATTCTCTCTCTAAAAGTGAAATAAAATCTTTATTGAAGGTTTGGTGATAATCTATATTCGGATCTATCATTTTTGATTCCATTGACCTGAGTGTGTCATATACTATTGGAATCAGGCCTACTTGATCGCTTACTCTCTTTTTTGTAAACCTTCTTAGCAGTTTGGTCTGAAAAGGATCAGAGGCAAGCGCAATTTTTTCAAAGCCCAACTTCCGTGCTTTCCTGAAGGAATAATAAATGTTTTCAGTGCTGTGCTCTGCTTTGGTTTCAGTAAAAATATTCTCTTTCGGAATCCCAATGGCTTCCGCGAATAATGCCATTACTTCCGCTTCGTAATATGGAGTGTAAACTGAAGAGCCGGAGTACATGATGTTTTTTGCAATTCCTTTGTCATATAAATACTTTGACCAGTATACTCTTGCTTTCATAGTTTTACTCCAGAGTTCACTTTCCAACGGAACACCTGGTACCACGATGATATCGTAGGGTTCCTTCATAGAGTCAATCAGAAAATTCCGGCTGGAGTGCGTTGTGAAGGAGCAGGAAAAGGAACTGATCGCGATGGCGATGAGTACTATCCCGAATAATTTAGTGGACATGAATAGAATAACGTAAATTGATGAGGTAATATTTGGTAAAACAAAAAAGAATCAATAAAGTTCACCTGCGGAAATAACCATTCCATAAAAATTATCGGGTGAGGTAGCGATATTGAAATTTATCAGGCTTTTGAAAAGATTTAACGGAAAGTTAAAGAGCTGAATTTATTTTTTCTCAGATTTATGAGAGCCTTTATTTTTCATTCCGGGCTTTCCACCTTTGGAGTTTCTTTTTTGAAATGGCCTTCCTGAAGCGGGTCGTTTTCCAAAAGCATGTTTCTTTTGAGGCTCCCATGCAGGTCCAGGACCTAACTCTGCAGGTATAGGTAATTTTGGAATTTCTTTTTCAATAAGTTCTTCAATCTGTGCAAAACGTCGCTGATCTTTTTCATTTATTAAAGTGATTGCTTCACCGGTGGAAGCTGCTCTGGCTGTTCTGCCTACCCGATGCACATAATCTTCCGCATCACCGGGAACATCGTAGTTAATTACTAATCCTATGTTTTCGATATCAATTCCGCGGGAAAGTATGTCGGTCGCGACAAGAATTTTGGTATTTCTGTTTCTGAAACTCAGGAGAACACCTTCACGTTCAGTTTGTGTCAGGTCACTGTGAATTGCCTTTACAGAAAGTTTCATGCGCAGTAATTCGCGTTCCAGTGCTTTAACTCCCGATTTTGTTGATGCGAATATTAATACGCTGTCAAGATTTTTTGCGATCAGAATATCTCTGGTGAGAGGAATTTTTTGTGAATCATAAACCAAGTATGCGTTCTGAAGGATTCCGGCTGCCGGCTTGCTGATGGCAATATTTACTTCGGTAGGATCGAGCAGAATGCGTCTGGCAAGTTCACGCATTTTTGGTGGCATAGTGGCACTGAACAAAAGATTTTGCCTTTTTGTCGGGAGGTAACGAATGATCCGGAGAATATCCTCGTAAAAACCCATGTCAAGCATCTTGTCTGCTTCGTCAAGGATCAACACATCCAGTTTATCAAATTTGACATATCCGTTATTGAGGTGACTTAGCAATCTTCCCGGTGTGGCAATGACTACAGATGTTCCTTCACCCAACGCTTTTTTTTCACGTTCAAAAACCTGTCCGTCGCTTCCGCCATATACTGCCATAGAACTGGCATGTGTGAAATAAGCAAAACCCTGGAAGGCATTGTCTATCTGTTGAGCTAATTCTCGTGTCGGAGCAACGATGAGTGCCGATGTATGAGGAATCTTATCTGCCGCTATCCTGTGTAAGGTCGGCAGGAGGTATGCTGCCGTTTTTCCTGTTCCGGTCTGTGCACAAGCAATCAGATCCTTCCCTTTTAAGATGGTCGGTATTACCTGTTCCTGAATTGGTGTGGGTTGTGAGAAGCCCATTGCATCAAGTCCTTCAAGTAGTGAAGGAAAAAAATTGAAATCGTCGAAAGTCAAGTGTATGAGTGAATTAAGTATCAAAGGTAAGCTAAAGCTCTCTTTAATCCTAAGAAAAGTGTTTGGAAAACAGCAAGGCAGGGGAGGTTGATTTCAGTATTTTTTAACTTATTTCGAAGACAATGTATTTTCATTGTCATCCGGACAGATTTGTATTAATATTACTTGTAAACTCGTTCGCTAAAATTATATTTGTTCGGCTAAAAAAAGGAGAATGAAACGTATTTTATTTTTGATAATTATTTTGTGTATTCAGGTTCTTTCCTTGGTTGCAGGAAATCTTGAGAAAGCATTTGAGCGATTACAGGTATACGATTATTTCAATGCAAGAGATCTGTTCCTTAAGTCCATGAAAAAGGAGCCCGTTGCTGCAAGTTATGGTTTGTCAAAAATACATGCTTCCGGGGACAACCCGTTTTACAATCTGGATTCTGCAAGGACCTATATTTTATTGAGCGATTCTTTATTTTCTTTTTTAAATAAGAAGCAGCAGGAAAAATATATTACTTTGAATGTTACTGTGGCAAGCATCCAACAGATGAAAGACAGTGTTTGCAGCAAAGCGTTTCTGGCAGCCGAAAAGAGTGAATCACTGATACAACTCAATCATTATCTTGATAATTATTCTTTTTGTGCTGCACAGGAGCAGGCACGAGAGTTAAGAAATTCCATTGCTTTTAAGGAAGCCCGAATTTTGAATTCTGCCGCCGGGTATTTGCATTTTCTTAGCACATATCCAGCCGCACAGGAGTTTAATGATGCTCAAAACAGGTATCATGAAAGGGTGTTCGACGAGCAAACTCAAAGTCGACAGCTAGGTGCGTATGAACGTTTTATCCTTACTTATCCGGAGAGCCCCTATAAGATGCAGGCTGAACGAATGATTTATAATTTGTCTACTTCACAGGGAACTCTTGCGGAACATAAAGCTTTTATTCGTCGTTATCCTGCGAATCGTTACGTTCGTGAATCCTGGAGAGAAATCTATCGAATCAGCATTCAAAGCTATGATGAACAAACCTATTTGAAATTTAAATTTGATTTTCCGGAATACCCTTACATGGACGAACTGGAGAATGATTACAAGCGCCAGACATCCTTATTTCTTCCTTTCAATAAAAATTCATTATGGGGATTTATTAATGAAGCCGCAGAAGAAATGATAGCGCCGGTGTACGAAGAAGTAAATTATTTTTCAGAAGGACTGTCTGCCGTCGCTAAAGATGGGAAGTATGGATATATTAACAAGAGCGGAAAGCTTGTAATTCCTTTTATGTGGGACGATGCAGAGCCATTCAAAAACAATTGTGCCGTTGTGAGTAAAGTAAATAAGTTTGGTCTTATCAGCAGAAGTGGAGAGTTTCTGATTCCGGTTGAATATGAAGAGCTAAGCGAACCTGTTGAGGATATTTGTGTGGTCATGAACAATGGTAAGTCCGGCTACATAGATAAAACAGGAAAAGAAATAGGTAAGTTGGAATTTGACTTGGCAGAAGATTTTCTGGATGGGTTTGCTATTGTAGGAATAGACGATTTATTTGGACTGATTAATTCTAAAGGAAGTTTGGTTGTTGATGCAGTACATGAACACTTGTCATGGGCATCTTCAGAAATTCTTAAAGCGGGGAATAATGAAAAGTGGGGCCTCATCAACAGAGTTGGTGAAATCGTATTGCCGGTTAGTTATGATGCCATCGGTGAATTCCATGAAGGCTTTGCCCTAGTTGCAAAAAATGGGAAATGTGGATTTATCAATTCTCACGGCGAAATAATTATTCCCTTGATTTATCGATTTACAGAAAGTTTGCTGGGCACTGCAATATTTTCTAATGCCTATGTTCTTCTTAGTGTGAAGGGAAAAAACACCGTTCTCGATACAACAGGTGCGCGAATCCAGTTTCCCGGATATGAAAATGCCGGTAGTCCTGCTGAAGGTTTAATACCGGTGCAGAAAAATCGGAAATGGGGCTATGTGGATTATAATGGGAAGTTGAAAATTCCTTGTATCTATCAGGAAGCCTATCCATTTAGCGGCCGTACGGCTCTGGTTAAATCTACAAATCTTACCGGCCTTATTGATACGACAGGGAAGTGGATATTAGATCCTGTATTTGAAGATGTGAAAAGGAGTAATACTTATTTAATTTTGTCTCAACATGGAATGTTTGGATTAGCATTGACTAATGGAACCATTATAGCTTCTTGTGAATATGATCGCGTTGAAATACTTTTTGATCAGGTTGCAATGATGCAACGGGAAGATGCCAGGATGTACATTTCCTTAAAAAACGGAAAGAGGATCTGGGGTAATCTGCCATGATCAATTTAGCTATTGATGATTGTTGAAGCGGATGTATTCCGAACTTGTTTCATTTTTCGATAAACATAGGCGGTATAACCAAATCTCATGCAGATTTCATAATTTTGTATTTCGGCATCCTGCTTGGATTTGGTATAATTAATTCCATTAATTTAATTATTTTGAAAAACAAGTTACCCCCCCCCCC
>CAYHFJ010000003.1:0-66514 GCA_964355885.1 uncultured Flavobacteriales bacterium | reverse complement strand
AAACAATCCTTCCTTTTCCGGCTTTGCCAATCAAATCCCTGGAAATATTGGTGATGGTTACTATATGTATATGAATAATTCAGCTCAGCCAACTGAAATCACAGGATTTAGGGATGGTGATACATGGTATAATCTGAATGGTGATGCCATCACCAATCTGGATGCTTTGACAAGTACAGGTGGTGCTTCAGGAGGGATTCAACCCTTTCTGAAAAATGCTGATGACGCTCAGAACAGCCGTATTACTACAAAGATTTTTGAAGATTACTCACCGCAAGTGAATGTAATGCCTAGGGTAGCTTTCTCGTTCCCGATTTCTGATGAGGCATACTTTGCCGCGCACTATGATGTTTTAACTCAACGTCCTCAAAATCTCAATCTGATTCGATTCGATCCCGGTACGTATTCCAGTCTTGCTCGTGGTCAAACCGCCACAGTAAGTAACCCTGACCTGAAACCTGAGAAAACAACAGATTATGAAATTACATTTCAGCAAAAACTGAGTAAAAGTTCCGCACTGTCAATCTCCGCATTCTATAAAGAATTGCGTGATATGATACAAATTATAAATGTGCAGTTTGCTCATCCGATTACGTATTCGACCTACGGAAATATTGACTTTGGAACAGTGAAGGGTTTGACATTTGGATATGACCTTCGCCGTACCAGCAATATCCGAATGAATGTGAGTTACACTTTACAATTTGCTGATGGAACAGGATCTGATCCAAATACAAGTTCAGGAATTCTTGCTCAGCAAGGGCAAACGAATCTTCGTGAAGCGAAGCCTCTGAATTTTGATCAGCGGCATACCTTCGTTACATCCTTTGACTATCACTACGCGAGTGGAAAAGATTACAATGGCCCGATTCTATGGGGGAAGCAAATATTTTCAAATGCAGGAGCTAATTTGGTTTTGCGCGCAGGTTCAGGAACACCTTATACAAGAAAATCAAATATTACTCCTGAGGCGGATTTCACAACAGCCGCCAATGGTCGTTCTGTGATCAGTGGTTCACTTAACGGATCGCGACTTCCATGGCAGTTTAAGATTGATGCCAAATTTAACAAGGATTTTCAAATTAAATATGGTAAGAAGATGGATGGTGAGTCAAGGCATGCCGTGTTTGCCTCTTTCTATGTTCAGATACTTAATTTGCTGAATTCTGTCAATGTGAATAAGGTGTATCGTGCCACAGGAAATCCGGATGATGACGGGTATCTCACTTCTCCGGGAGCTCAACCTGCTATTAATAGTCAGGTGAGTCCACAGGCTTATATCGATCTGTATGAGATCGCGCAGAATAACCCAAGCAGTTACAATCTTCCACGTCGTATTCATGTGGGAATACAACTTAATTTCTAAGCATTAATTTTCACCAATCATAAAAGATTAGCGATACGATGAAAAAATTTGTAAAAGCAACACTCATTCTCTTTTGTCTTTCATTAGCCATGACTTCTCATGCGCGTGAAAATCTGGGACAACAAAGGGTCGCCTCTCCCGGTAGCAAGGGAAAACGGATTTTTGCCGGCTGTACTCCTTCAAAAGCAAGGGCAGACCTCGATATCAATAACGTTCGTTGCCCGATCTTTATTAATGGTGATATGTGGTGGGATCTGGTAGGTAATGCTGAATATGAAGTTCCTTTTGGTTCAGGCAAGCATTCTTTGTTCTCCGGTGCCATTTGGATTGGAGGAAAAGATGCATCTCAAAACCTGCGCGTTGCAGCTCAAACATACCGCCAGTCAGGAAGTGATTTCTGGCCGGGTCCTCTTGACACAACAAATGCAACTATTGGGAATGATGTGTGTATTGCCTACGATAAACATTGGAAGATTACTCTTTCTGAAGTCAAAGATTTTGTGGCATATTATGCCTCGGTTGGTAATGTTGATGATTATCCTGTCCCTGAAGTGATCAAAACATGGCCTGCCATAGGGAATGACAGTGTTCTCAATCAGGGAAGATATCTGGCTCCGTTTTTCGATTATAACATGGATGGAAAATACACTTACCAGGAGGGGGATTACCCAAAATTCAATCTCTCCAGTGTGGCCGAGTGCGGTGAATTTCTACTTGGAGACCAAACTATCTGGTGGGTATTTAATGATGCCGGTAATATTCACTCTGAAACCGAAAGTCCGTTTAATATCGGTGTTGAAATTCAGGCTCAGGCATTTGGTTTCAATACCAATGACGAAATTAATAACATGACTTTCTATAAATATAAAATCATCAATCGTTCTTCACTTCAGTTAAATGATACTTATTTCGGATCCTGGATTGACCCTGATCTGGGAAACTACCTTGATGACTATGTGGGTTGTGATGTTAAGCGCGGTTTCGGCTATTGCTACAACGGAGATGCGGATGACGATGGAGCATTGGGATATGGTTTGAATCCTCCTGCCGTTGGAATAGATTTCTTCGAAGGGCCGCTTGCCGATGCGGGGGATGGAAAGGATAATAACAGAAATAATATTATCGACGAGGCCGGTGAACAGATTATCATGTCCAAGTTTGTTTATTACAATAACGATTTTAGTGATATAGGAAATCCATCCTCAGCTACCCATTACTATGATTACCTGCGTGGCGTTTGGAAAGACGGGACAAAATTGGTATACGGAGGAGATGGTCATTTGACTGCCGGTGCTGATACTTGTGACTTCATGTTCCCCGGTGATACAGATCCTACGGGATGGGGTACTAACGGTGTGACAGGTTTGTTTCCATGGTCAGAAGTTCAGACAACCTCTACCGGTGGTATTAATAATCCGAATGATCGTCGTTTTCTTCAGTCCGCCGGTTCTTTCACATTGAGGCCTGGTGCTGTAAATTTCATTACTACCGGCGCGGTTTGGGCGCGTACTTCTTCTGGAGGGCCATTGGCTTCTGTTAAGCTGGTTCGTCTTGCTGATGATAAAGCTCAGATATTATTCGATAACTGTTTCAAGATTGTCGATGGTCCTGATGCACCTGAACTGGCGATCCGTGAGCTGGATAAGGAACTTATCTTCTCTATTCTTAATAAACAAGGTTCTAATAATTACAGGGAACTTTATTTTGAAAGAGATCCTGCGGTTACTTCCATAGTATCTTACTATCGATTTGAAGGTTATCAGGTTTATCAATTGAAAGATGAATCAGTTGCCGCAACGGATCTGAAAGATCCTGACAAAGCACGTTTGATTTTCCAGTGTGACATTCAAAACGGTATATCGAGTATCACTAATCAGTATTTTCTTCCTGACATTAATGCATTTGCACCTGTCGAAGAAGTGAATGGAGAGAACAAGGGATTGCGTCATACATTCAGAATCACTAATGATGCCTTTGCGACGGGCGAGCCAACGCTTATTAATCATAAGACATATTATTATATGGCTATTGCTTATGCATATAATCCGGATGAAGACGTTTTTGATCCGTATGTTGAAGGGTTGAGTAAATCCTATCTCGCCGGAAGGCGAGGAAATTCTGGTGAAGCCATAAACATATTCACAGGTATTCCACATATTCCTGCCCCTGAAGCTGAAGGATTAGTTTTGAATACCAGTTATGGTGACGGTCCGGAGATTACCCGTATTACAGGTATTGGTAATGGTTACAATCTCGGTTCTGATCGTCGTTCACTTGACTTGAAACAATCACAAGTAAACGAGATTTTATTTAATAGCTCTCAGCCAAGCAATGTCATCCAGCATCCAACCTATGTTCGTGGTCGTGGGCCGATTGATGTGCGAATCTATGATCCTGTAAAAGTGATTCCGGGAAATTATGAATTATGGTTCACCGATACTGTTACTTCAAATAAGTTCTATGGAGATCTTCGTGGTAATAGCGACACAATTTTAAATGTGCCTGATATTTCAAAAATAAAAGTGGGACAATCCCTCACAGCCGGTTTTGTGCAGTTTCCAGCCGATGTAATAATCAAATCTATTATTGGTTCAGCAAGCCCATACAAGGTGGTGATGTCAAAGAAGGTGAATGCTAATTCAAATGTCACTTTCACAGGTGATTCAATTTATGCCGGTGGGCGTTGGGTATTGAAGAATTTGAATTTGCTGACGAATGGGACTGATACTGCTATTAAGTCCTTTGAATTCCCTTACGATCAGGTTTTCGAAAAGTATGGGTTCTATGTTTCCGCTAATCAGGTAACTGCCCCAGGTGAAGAGCCAGTCAATGGACAGGGTATGATTGAAGGAACCATTGAGTTTGAAGATCCAAGCTTAAGGTGGCTAACCGGAGTTCCTGACATGGATGATTTTCCTATTTTGAATTGGATTCGTTCGGGAAAGACTGATCAGATTGACTTTATACCTCCTTCCGCTCCTTCTGGAACATTTATTGATGGCAATCAATACTTCGAAAAAATTCTTGGGGGCACATGGGCACCTTTCAAATTAGTCAGTAACGATACAACTGGAAGTGTTACTGAATTTAAAGATGGAATTGTCCCTGCACATAAAGATGGTATAGGATTTTCCGGTGTTGGAGTTTTGGGAACAAACGCACAACAGAATGATAACCTTCAATGGTATAATAGTGTTGATATTGTGCTAACCCCTGACAAATCCAAATGGAGCCGTTGTGTGGTATTTGAAATGCAAATATTAAAAATAAGAGCTGAAGGGATTCAGTCCAAAGGCTTTATTCGTAAACACTCGTCAATCGACAAAAATCATCAAGCTGAATCTGACTCGGGTTTTAGCTGGTTTCCTGGATATGCAATCGACGTTGAATCCGGTGAAAGACTTAACATTGCGTTCGGGGAAGATTCCTATATGTCTCCAACGAATGGAATTATGGACGGTAATGGCGGTGATATGATCTTCAATCCTACTTCAGCCTTTTTCGGTCAAAATGAAGAAGTTATTGCCGGAGGGAAGCACTTTATTTATGTATTTGGCAGAAAGAACATGTATGACGTGCCTAGTGCTACTGATACAAGTAAATGGGGCCCGTCTTACGATGGATGTCAACATATTCATGCTAAGCTTTGGGGTGCAACTAATAATCAGGCAGGTTATAATAAAATGCGTGATGTTTGGAAAGACTGCATGTGGGTTGGTGTTCCATTGTTGGCAACATCTCAGACCTTACTGTCTACTACAGCAAAAGTCCGTCTTCGCGTTACTCGACCATACCGTAAATACACCAGCGATTCTACTGCGACTTTTGCAAATTACTTACCATACTATCGTTTCAGCACAAATGATCTTGTGAGTGAAATGAAACAAACGGATGTGGCCAAGAATGCATTGAGTCTTATCAATGTTGTTCCAAATCCATACTATGCTTATTCAAGTTACGAAACTAATCAGCTTGACAACAGAGTAAAAATTGTCAACCTTCCCGGAAAATGTACCATCACGATTTATTCACCGAATGGCACTATCGTTCGTAAATTGAAACGTGATGTCCTTGCATCTGACCGGAACAATTCTGCCGGGGAGACATATCCCAAAACGAACTTCGAAACATCCGTTGATTGGGATTTAAAAAATACAGTTGGTGTTCCAATCGCCAGTGGTTTGTATCTTATCCATGTGGATGCTCCGGGAATTGGTGAAAGAACGATTAAATGGTTTGGTGCTCTTCGTCCACTTGATCTTGATACTTTCTAAACTTCACAACGAATTACACATACTCTTTGAAAAATATACATATGAGAAAGTCATATACAGGAAAGATAATTAAAATTGCACTGCTTGCTTTACTGGCACCTTCCGGAATTGTTCTGGCTGGAAACCCGGATCGAGCCGGACAAGCCGGAGCAGCTGAATTGCTTATTAATCCCTGGGCACGTTCTACCGGTTGGAATGGTGCAAACAGTGGAATGATACGCGGATTGGAAGCCCAGTTTCTGAACGTGGCGGGAACAGCACATACCCTTAAAACGGAAGTGCTCTTCAGTCACACAAACTATCTTCAAGGAAGCGGAATTACGCTTAACTCTTTTGGAATCGCGCAAAAGGCTGGCGAAACCGGAGTAATCGCTCTTACTATTATGTCCATGGATTTTGGTGATATCGACATCACTACCAATGACCTTCCTGAGCCGGTACTGGGAACCTATTCTCCTCAGTACCTTAATATAGGTTTGTCCTACGCAAAGGCATTTTCAAATTCAATATACGGTGGTGTTAACTTCAAAATTATTGACGAGAAAATTTCTAACCTAGGGGCTCAGGGACTGGCTATTGATGCCGGTATCCAGTACATGACCGGAAATAATGAAGAAAAGGACAATATCAAATTTGGTATCGCACTAAAAAATATCGGAACTCCACTCAAGTTTGGAGGAGATGGTTTGTCTACCAGAGCTACTACAACCGGCGGGTATCAGCTCACTCTGGAGCAACGTGCAGCCGGCTTTGAAATTCCTTCACTTCTCAGTATCGGAGCTTCTTACGATTTTAAAATGATGAAAGATCACAGACTGACCCTTGCAGGTAGTTTCGTTTCTAATTCATTTTCTAAAGATCAATTTACAGGAGGTCTTGAATATTCCTTCCGTGAAATGTTTATGCTGCGTGCCGGGTATACTTACGAGGATGGTCTGACTGATGAGAATCTCAGAACAACTGTTTATACAGGTTTGTCTGCAGGTCTTACCATTGAGGTTCCTCTTGGGAAATCCGGTAAAAAATTCGGTATTGACTACTCCTACAGAGCAACCGACCCCTTTGACGGGGTACATTCATTTGGAGGGAAGTTTACCTTATAAAAAAAGATCTTTATATTTGTAAACCAAACAAGACTCCGGAAACGGAGTCTTGTTTGGTTTTATCTGTTTTTCAAATCAAACAAAAATGACAGTACAATATTTTACAGCTGAAGGCCTGAAGAATTTACAGGATGAATTAAACCAACTTCGTAAGGTGGAACGCCCGCGAATATCTCAGGCTATTGCAGAAGCCCGCGATAAGGGGGATCTCTCAGAGAATGCGGAATATGATGCGGCGAAGGACGCGCAAGGTCTCCTGGAATTGAAGATATCTAAAATGGAAGAGATCGTTGCAAATGCCCGTTTGCTTGATGATAGCAAACTGGATGCATCAAAAGCTTTGATGCTTTCGAAGGTGCGTATTCGCAACAAAACCAATGGGCAGGAAATGACCTATACCTTGGTTACAGAAACTGAAGCAGATCTGAAAGCGGGTAAAATATCTGTTACTTCTCCAATTGGCAAGGGTTTGCTGGGAAAAAAAGTCGGAGAGATCGCTGAGATTGTTATTCCTTCGGGTCATATTCAATTCGAGATTGTTGAAATCTCCAGATAAATTTTCATGCCCGGTATCTTTTCAAAAATAATTCGTGGAGAAATTCCCTGTTATAAGATCGCAGAGAACCAGGACTTTTTTGCATTCCTTGATATTAATCCTCTGGCAAAGGGACATACGCTCGTTATTCCCAAAAAGGAAGTGGATTACATTTTTGACATCGATGATGAAAGCCACAAGGAGTTCTGGCATTTTGCTAAAAGAGTTGCTGCCGCTGTAAAAAAAGCTGTCCCCTGCCGCAGGATTGGTATTGCCGTCATCGGTCTTGAAGTTCCCCATGCCCACATTCATTTAATACCTATGAATCGCGTGAGTGATATGAATTTCGCCAGTCCGAAACTGAAAATTGCAAGTGATGAATTAGAGAAAATTGCGCAGGCAATTCGTGAAAAATTTATTTAAAAATTATTTTGATTTCATTTACCTTTCATGACCTTCTCCGGATTGGCCGCGAGAAATGATTTCCATCCGCTGTGTGATTTACCCCCGGCAATGGTATTGCTGTTTTGGAAATAATGACATACCGCGACAGCCAGCCCATCGGTGGCATCCAGGTACTGAGGAGTTTCTTTAAAGTTCAGTAAGGTCTGAAGCATTGCAGCGACCTGCTCTTTGGATGCATTTCCATTACCGGTGATGCTCTGCTTTACTTTTTTTGGAGAGTATTCAAAAATGGGTACTTGTCTGAAAAGTCCGGCTGCCATTGCCACGCCCTGAGCTCTTCCAAGTTTCAACATTGACTGAACATTTTTTCCGAAAAAAGGCGCCTCAAGGGCAAGGTCGTCAGGTTTATATTCCTCTATCAGAGATAATGTTTTTTCAAATATAGTCTTGAGCTTGAGTCCCTGGTCACTTAACTTACTTAGATGGAGCACCCCTAAGGAAATTAACTTCAATTGCTTTCCCTCAATGGAAATTAAACCATAACCCATGATGCTAGTACCCGGATCTATTCCAAGTATTACACGGTCCTGTAAAGAAGTGGATTTGGAACTATGAGTTGACAGGTTCAAATTTATGTATACTTGTAAGCTTCATTTATGCTACAAAGTAAGAAAAATAAATCCAATCCTTTATGGATAGGCTTAAAGCTGCTCATCGCGGTTCTGGCCTTTTGGTTCATTTATAAAAGGGTATTCGTAAAAGAGAATACTGAAGATTGGTGGGTCGGTGCCGGTATGACCTTAAGGGAAGGTGATAATTTTTGGTGGTTTATTTTGGTCATGTTGATGATGTTCATTAACTGGTCAATCGAAGCGGTAAAATGGCAATTTGTAATGCGACGCCTTGAATCAATCAGCTTCTTGCGTTCTCTGGAAGCTGTATTCTCCGGTATAACAATCAGCTTTTTTACACCCAACAGAATTGGAGAGTATGCAGGAAGGGTTTTTCTTCTTCGGGAGGCAAACAGGATTGAAGCAACTTTTGTGACAGTACTGGAGACTTTTAGTCAGTTGATCATAACACTCATCTTTGGGTCACTGGCATCAATAATTTATCTGCAGTTGTACAGCACCATTCCTGAATATCTGGAGAATGCCATTATTGTACTTCTGCTCACCGTAACTGCAGGTTCTCTCTTGTTCTTTTTTAACATTGCCTTGACACAATCTCTCTTCAGGAAACTTCGTTTTTCAGAAAACTGGAACAGGTATTTGAAGGTATTCTCTTCCTTTCCGAACAAAGACTTATGGCGTCTTCTCCTTCTTTCCCTATTCAGATATCTTGTGTTCTCCGGACAATTTTATATACTTTTAAAATTGTTCGGAGTTGAACTTACGTATCCTACTGCATTAATGCTCATAGCAGTTACCTATCTTGTCATGTCTGTAGTACCGACCTTTGCACTGACTGAATTGGGTGTGCGAGGTGCCATCGCGACTTTTTTCTTCAGCCAGGCTACAGGCAACCTACAGGGAGTTATCAATGCGAGTTTTTGTCTTTGGCTGCTAAACCTTGCACTACCTGCACTGCTGGGTATATTTTTTGTTTTTGAGTTTAAATTTGGAAGAAGAAAAGTATGATGATTCATGTTTTCAGTATTTTGGTTTTTCTCTCAGTTTGTTTCTCTGCATTCATCTTGTGGTGTTATTTTTCCTGGAAAAATATTCCGGAGGAGGATTCCACTTCCTCAATGACATTTAAAAATCTGAGTGTCATTATCTCCGCACGCAACGAAGAGAAAAATATTCTAGCTTGTCTTAATGCCCTTAGTATCCAGAATTATCCCTTCACTCATTTTGAGATTCTCGTTGTGGATGATCATTCAGAGGATGAAACCGCTAAAATTGTGCTTGAATTTATTTCACAGCACCCGGAGCTCAATATCAATTTGATTAAACTCACGGGCAAAGAAGGCGGTTCGAAAAAGGCCGCCATTACATTTGCCATTTCCAAGTCCCGAAATGATCTTATCCTTCTCACTGATGCTGATAGTATAGTACCACCAACATGGATAAAATCCATGCAGCATTATTTTCTCAAGCAACAGGCACTATTTATTGCCGGCCCTGTCAGTATTGACTCGGGGAGATCCATGTTTACTAAAGCACAGGCTCTTGAATTCATGGGATTGGTTGGAATTGCTGCAGCCGGTATTTCCCGAAACCGGCCGGTCATGTGTAATGGTGCCAACCTGATGTTTACTAAAACGATATTTGAAGAACTTAAGGGATTCGATGCCCCTGTAACGATTGCCAGTGGTGATGATACACAGCTTCTCCTCAAAGTTTCAAGGCATGCTCCTGAACGCGTTTTTTTTCTAAAGGATTCCGGTGCGGTTGTCACAACTCAAGGCACTTCCGGCAGAAAGGAGTTTGTTCAGCAGCGCAAAAGATGGGCAGGAAAAATTCCTTTTGCTCTCACTCCGTTTACGATTGTTATTGCCTCTTTATCCTGGCTCACACATGCTTTCCTGCTGCTTTCTCTCGCTATTATTATTACTCAGGAGAGCATGAATATGCTTTTTATTCTCTCCATTACCTTAATATTTATTTGTGAACTGTTGTTGTTGAATTCAATGGCAAGCTTCTTTCACAAGCGTTCCCTTTTATGGTTATTTTTACCCGTACAGTTTTTCTACTGGATTTATATCGTACTGATTGGTGCCATTGCCCCATTCGGTACATTCCAATGGAAAGGCAGAGTCACACGTTGAAGAAATGAATAACGAATCACCGGGAAGAAAAGTTTGGAAAAGGTTTTGTCGAAATCGTTTATCTGTATTCGGTTTGGTCATCATTCTTGCGGCTGTTTTTATTTCTTTTTTTTGCTACCTTTTTATTCCTGATAATACACCCAATGCGAACCGAATGAATTTAGCACTGGGGAACCTGCCTCCCGGTGCTGAGATACAATTAATCAAGCTGAAAAAATCAAATAGTACGGAGACAACTTCTGTTTTTTCACGATTGTTTCTTGGAGTAAAAGATAGCTACAACTTTATCCCTGTCACCTCATATCGATTTGAAGGATCTGATTTAATTTATAATGAATTTGTTGGTTCGGGTTCAGTTGGAATGCCGGATAATCGTGTGAATATTGCCGTAGCAATGAACGGTTCCAATCAGGTTCCTGTCTCGGATGAAGAACCAGGTACTTCCGGAATTCAAACAGAATCAGGCCAAACGAAAAGTGACATCGAACAATTACAACAAGACTTTATTCAAAATAATATTGTTACCCAAACATTCTGGTTTGGAACAGATCGTTTCGGACGCGATCTTCTCAGCCGCTTATTGGCAGGGACAAGAGTCACATTCGGAGTAGGCCTGATTGCCGTTGTTATTTCTTTATTGCTTGGGACCTTTTTAGGCTCATTAGCAGGCTTTTTCAGAGGGAAGGTCGATCAGGCTATCGTTTGGCTCATTAACGTTGTTTGGTCAATTCCTACACTTCTCCTGGTTATTGCCATCACACTTGTTCTCGGAAAGGGATTTGAACAGGTATTTATCGCTGTTGGATTGACAATGTGGGTTGATGTCGCACGGATCGTAAGGGGGCAGTTGTTCAGTGTGCGTGAACTGGAATTCGTGGCAGCCGGAAAAGCTATGGGTTTTACGGCAGGTAGAATCCTGACCAGTCACATGCTCCCGAATATAATGGGCCCGGTTCTGGTGATTGCCGCAGCTAATTTCTCCACGGCTATCCTGCTTGAGGCCGGTTTAAGTTTTCTTGGTATCGGAGCACAACCACCAACACCTTCCTGGGGAGCCATGATTAAAGAGAATTACGGCTATATTATCATTCCGGCTTATGCACACCTTGCAATTTTTCCCGGACTTGCGATCATGTTTCTTACAATGGCCTTTACTTTTGTTGCAAATGGATTACGTGATGCTTTTGATTCAAGGGAGCTGATTTTGTAAGAAGAAGAAACCGACTCCGGTTTGAGCTATTGTTCAAAACCTTCTTTCCTAAAGATGAAAAACATAGGTCTCTGCTGAAAACTCTTTCCTTGCCAGAACGCTCAGGATTTTTATCTTTACAACTCAAGTTCCACCAACCTTTATTCCGATTTTAATTCCATGCCTACGTTCTCACACCTGCACGTTCATACTCAGTTTTCATTGTTGGATGGAGCTGCAGATATTTCCCGCTTATACAAGAAAGCTGTTGAAGATAAAATGCCCGCTCTTGCCATTACAGATCATGGTAATATGTTTGGCGTTTTTAAATTTGTTGCGGAGGCTTCCAAGCACAATACGAAAGATAATCCGAATTTGATCAAACCTATTGTCGGATGTGAATTTTATCTGGTAGAGGACCGCCATAAGAGACAATTCACGAAAGAAGATAGGGATCGCCGTTTTCACCAGCTATTTTTAGCAAAGAATTCAGAGGGATATAGTAATCTGGTCAAGCTGTGTTCATTAGGATTCATCGATGGGCTTTACGGAAAATACCCGAGAATTGATAAAGAGCTTGTGTTAAAATATCATAAAGGGCTTATCGCTACAACTTGTTGTCTTGGTGCATCTGTTCCAAGAATGATCATTGATAAAAGTGAGGCTGAAGGAGAGAAGGAATTTAAATGGTGGCTTGATCTTTTCGGAGAGGATTATTACATCGAATTACAACGCCATGATATTCCGGAGCAGAACAAGGTTAATGCGGTTTTATTGAAGTGGGCTGTAAAGTATAATGTTAAGGTAATCGCTTCGAATGATTCTCACTATGTGAATCAGGATGATTTCAACGCTCACGATATTCTTTTATGTATCAATACCGGTGAAAAGCAAAGCACTCCATCGATGAAGGAGTTTTCCACAGATGAGAATTCTTCCCGGGGAAAGCGATTTGCTTTTTATAACGACCAGTTTTACTTTAAGAGGACGGATGAGATGTCCGTTTTATTCGCTGACCTGCCCGAAGCAATAGATAATACCAATGAAATTGTTGGTAAAGTGGAGCCTTTAAAATTAAAAAAGGATATTTTATTACCACACTTTTCCCTTCCGGATAACTTTACCTCGCAGGATGAATACCTCATGCACCTCACTATGGAAGGTGCAAGAAAACGTTATGTTGAAATTACTCCTGAAGTTGAAGAACGATTGAATTTTGAATTGTTCACTATCAAAACAATGGGTTTTGCCGGTTATTTTCTAATTGTTGCCGATTTCATCAAAGCCGGACGCGAACTGGGTGTATTAGTCGGTCCGGGCAGAGGTTCCGCTGCCGGTTCCGCTGTCGCTTATTCTATTGGGATTACTAATATAGATCCGCTGAAATACAATTTGCTGTTCGAGCGTTTCCTCAATCCTGATCGTAAGAGCATGCCCGATATTGATACTGATTTTGACGATGCGGGCAGACAAAAAGTTATTGATTATGTAGTAGATAAATATGGACGAAATCAGGTCGCTCAGATAGTGACCTACGGTACCATGGCAGCAAAGATGAGCATCAAGGATGTCGCACGTGTCATGGATCTCCCTTTGCAGGAATCCAATATCCTCGCGAAACACGTTCCTGATCGTCCGGGAATTGAATTGAATCGCGTTCTGAAGGCACCTATTGACGGACCGAAAAGTTTGCGTGAAAAGGAGAACCTCAACAGTGATGAGATCGAAGAGGTAAAAAAACTCAGAAAAATTTATGAAGGGAAGGACCTTGCTGCAAGTGTGTTGCGTGAAGCATTGATTCTTGAAGGATCTGTAAGAAATACGGGTATACATGCGGCAGGAATAATCATCGCGCCAAAGGATCTCACTGATATTATACCTGTTGCCACCTCTAAGGAGACTGAACTTCTCATCACACAGTATGATGGAAGGGTGATCGAAGATGCGGGAGTAATAAAGATGGACTTTCTCGGGCTAAAGACACTTACGATTATTCGGGATTCACTCAAACTCATTGAAGAGAAACATGGCGTAAAAATTGACATTGATACAATTCCTCTCGATGATATCAAAACGCTTGAGTTATATCAGCGCGGAGAAACAAATGGAACCTTTCAGTTTGAATCGGCGGGAATGCAGAAATACCTGAAAGATCTTCGTCCGGACAAATTTGAGGATCTCATTGCCATGAACGCCCTTTTTCGACCGGGTCCTCTGGAATACATTCCGGATTTTATTGCGCGTAAAAATGGGAAACAGAAAGTCTCCTTCGATTTACCTGTCATGCAAGAATACCTGCAGGAGACTTATGGAATTACTGTTTATCAGGAGCAGGTAATGTTGCTCTCACAGAAACTCGCGAACTTCAAAAAAGGAGATGCTGATACCTTGCGAAAAGCAATGGGAAAAAAGCAGAAAGAAATTCTGGATAAAATGAAATCCCAGTTCATGGATGGCTGTAAGTCGAACGGTCATGATCCTAAAATTTGTGAAAAGATCTGGACAGATTGGGAAGCATTCGCATCTTACGCATTCAACAAATCACACTCTACCTGTTATGCTTTTGTCGCTTTTCAGACAGCTTTCCTGAAGGCTCATTATCCGGCTGAGTACATGTCTTCTGTACTCACACACAACCTAAGCAACATTGATAAGATCACATTCTTCATGGAAGAATGCCGACGAATGAATTTGCCGGTACTTGGCCCGGATGTGAATGAAAGTGTTTACGATTTCGCGGTGAATAATAAAAGTCAGATACGTTTTGGATTAGGTGCTATTAAAGGGGTGGGAGAAAGTGCAGTCATTTCGTTGATCGCGGAGCGGAAGGAAAATGGACCATTTACAAGCATATTCGACTTAACCAGAAGAGTGAGTGCTAAGGGAGTCAATAAAAAATGCCTTGAAAGTTTGGCCCAATCCGGAGCATTGGATTGTTTCGAAGGAGTACATCGTGCACAGTATCTGGAAGGAGATTCAAAGGATCCCATGACAGGTATAGAAAGAGCTATCCGCTTTGGAAATGCCATGTCCTCACAGCAGTCTTCCATGCAAAATTCATTGTTCGGTGAGGACACTCAGGATCATATCACGGTGCCAAATCTTGCGGATTGTGAACCTTGGGGCGCGATCGAGAAATTAAAAAGGGAGAAGGAGGTCATAGGCTTCTATATTTCCGGACACCCTTTGGATGATTACCGATTTGAGATTCAAACTTTTTGTTCACATAGTATCGATCAGCTTACTGAGCCGGATAAATTGAAGAATAAGGAAGTCACTCTCGCTGGAATTCTCTCCGAAGTAAATCATCGTATGAGTAAAACGGGAAAGCCATTTGCCACCTTCAGCATTGAAGATTTTACCGGAACGATTCGCATGGCTTTGTTCGGCGAAGATTATTTTAATATGAAGGCATGCTTAGTGGAAGGTTCGTTCATTTATGTCAAAGCAAAAGTTCAAAGTAGATTCAATTCTTCGGATCAATTTGAGGTTCGCCCCAATACTATTTATTATTTGTCCGATGTAAGTGACAAACTGGCCAGAACGCTGACGCTTAAAATGCCCATACAGTCTGTCTCCAAAGAATTGTTAAATCAAATGACCGATTTATTGAACAATTCCCCCGGAAATTGTGTTGTAAAATTCAATGTAATTGACAGTACCCAGAACTTAGGCGTTGAATTACCCTCCAGAAGGCTCAAAGTGCATGTCAATACAGGTCTGATTGACAGTTTAAACGCAATTAAAGGTCTAGAGTGTAAACTGAATTAATTTGCCTGTAAGAATGGCATATATTCTATCTTGGGTCGTTTATTGTGAGTATATTACCAAAGGGAAAATTTATTAATTACTTAGAATCATAAAAAATGGCAATTGAATTAACAGACGCGAATTTTGAAGAGCTTGTATTGAAATCTGATAAACCTGTATTGGTGGATTTCTGGGCTGAATGGTGTGGACCTTGCAGAATGGTCGGACCCATTGTTGAAGAACTTTCCAAGGATTATGATGGTAAAGCCATTGTAGGAAAGGTGAATGTTGACACTAATCCAAACATCTCCACCAACTTTGGAATTAGGAATATTCCCACGCTTCTCATTTTTAAAAATGGTGAAGTGGTTGACAAGCAAGTAGGTGCTGTGCCAAAATCTGTTCTTGCGAATAAATTGAATGCACAGATTTCCTGAATGACTTTAACTGGAAAAACCGGATAGTATCATCCGGTTTTTTTTATGATCTTTTTTAGGGTAGTTTATTATCTCAGTCAATAATTATTTATGCCAATAAATCAAGCAGATATTCGTCAGTTTGGCCACCTGGAATTGCTCGCACGTCAGGTTGTTGAAGGGTTTATTACAGGACTGCATAAAAGCCCTTTCCACGGATTTTCTGTTGAATTCGCGGAGCATCGCTTATATAATACCGGTGAATCTACCAAGCACATTGATTGGAAACTTTTTGGCAGATCAGATAAGGTGTTTGTCAAACGCTATGAAGAAGAAACCAATCTTCGTTGTCAGTTAATAATTGATAACTCTTCTTCCATGCATTTCCCAGAAGTCGGGAAAAGCGGGACTCTGAATAAAATAAGTTTTTCAGTGCACTGCGCCGCCGCATTGACACATTTAATGCGGATGCAACGGGATGCTGTTGGCCTTAGCATATTTTCTGATCATGTCGAATTGAATACAGGGGCACGATCTAATCCTGTACACCATAAGATGATGTTTGCGGAGTTGGAGAAATTGATTGCAGGTCCTCCGGTTCAAACAGGCAGATTAACTTCAGCCGCTGCGGCTTTGCATCAGATCGCGGAGACAATCCACAGAAGGTCACTTGTCATTATATTCAGTGACATGATGGAGAGTGCGGAAGATCCGGGGGAATTATTTGCCGCATTGCAGCATTTGAAGCACAACAAACATGAAGTTGTACTTTTTCATGTAACAGATAAAAGCAAAGAAGAGGAGTTTCGATTTGATAATCGTCCGTACCTGTTCGTTGATGTAGAATCAGGGGAAGAAGTTAAAGTCCATTCTAACGAAATCAAAGAAACTTACGTAAAAGCCATGTCTGATTATAAAAAAGAATTAATCTTGCGATGTGCACAATTCAGAATTGATTTTGTGGAGGCGGATATCCATGAAGGATATCAACATGTACTACTTCCCTTTCTCATCAAGCGGGAGCGGATGCATTGATTTTTCACACAGCAGTGACAATAAAATTGTTTTCTTTAATTTAAGAATTTCCGGACAGAAAAATCATGCTGATTCAGAAAAAAATCCCGCGTAAAGTACTTTACTTTTTTCCTCTGCTTACGATGGTCTTGTTTGCATTTTCTTCTTTTGATGCTTCCGTGGTTAAGGTAAATGAGCAGGAGCAGGTATTTAAAAATATTCTGACTAAGAAATCACTTGTGCTGGTTTCCTTGCTTGAGGAGATGGAGGCTCTCGCGGATGCCAAACCTAAACAAAAAAGCTTTGATAAACTTAAAAATACTTTTCTCGATTCACGCGATGTTTATAAGGAACTCGAATCATTTATTATTCATTTTTTTCCCGGCGACGCTCTCGCCCTCAACCCGCCAGATCTTCCTTATCCTGAAGAGGACGATGAGGTATCAATTATTTATCTGCCACATGGATTTCAGGTTCTGGAACGTTTAATTTATACTGATAGTTCGGCTTCTGCTGCCGGAGAAAGAAGAAAAGAAATAAATGGTATTTTAAAAATTGTGCAGAACTGGCCAAAGTCCATAAGTAGTGTGGAATTCCCCCAAAGAGAAATATTTGAAGCGGCACAGCTGGGTCTCATCAGGACTTTTCTTGTTGGGCTGACTAACATTGAAACGCCACATTGTAAGAACGCAATCCCGGAAGCGATAGCTTTCACTTCCTCTATTCAGGAAATAATTTCTGAGATGTACAGATCAGATACCATGTGGGTTGAGACATTGAAAAGAGAATTGTCCCCAAAATTTGATAGGCTAAAGAAGTTTTTAAGAGAGCAGGAGAAATTGAATCAACCTGATTATTTCACAATCTATTCTGATTATTATATTCCTGCTTCTGAAGTGTTGGGGAAAGTCCGTCACTTTCTTGTAAAGGATAATTTTTTTAATACTACCGCTGTGAATCTTGAGATCCGATCCATCTTTGATCCCGGATCCTTTAATTCTTATTTTTTTCTTCCGGGTAAAGCGTTCATGAGTCGCAGTGAAGTCGTTGAACTTGGAAGATTGTTGTTTTTTGATCCCGCGCTTTCTGCAAATAATGAAAGAGCATGCGCTTCCTGTCATAATCCGGTGAAGGCATTCGCTGACGGACTATCCGTAAGCAGATCGTTTCAAAAAGGAACTATGCTTAAAAGGAATGCTCCCGGACTTTTAAACTCTGTACTTCAGCGTAAATTGTTTCATGATGGCCGGTCATTTTCATTCGAGAATCAGGCGAGTGAAGTATTGAATAATCCCGATGAGATGCATGCGGATTTTAAAGCTGTTGCCCTGAAGTTAAGGCGTTCCAGAGAGTACGTTGATTTATTCCGAACTGCCTTTCGGGATACCGAAGACACACTGCTTACCGGCAGATCCATTCTAATGGCTATTGCTGAGTATGAAAGATCTCTCATAGCACTCAATTCAAGGTTTGATAAAACAATACGAGGTCATTCGGATTTATTGACAGCGGCAGAAAAGAATGGATTTAATATTTATGTTGGAAAGGGAAACTGTGCTTCCTGTCATTTTATGCCACTGTTTAATGGTACAGTCCCACCCGAATATGTTGAATCTGAAATGGAGGTGATAGGCGTTCCCGGAGTGGCTGATTTAGAAAATCCTGTCCCGGATGACGATTCCGGAAGAGAGGCCATCATTCCGATGGAAATCTACCATGGTTCTTTTAAAACTTCAAGCCTTCGCAATGTAGAACTTACAGGGCCTTATATGCATAATGGTGTTTTTCAGACACTAGAAGAGGTCGTTGAATTCTATAACAGGGGTGGAGGCAAAGGTATAGGGCTGGATGTGCCAAAACAAACCCTGATTCCTGATTCTCTTGGCTTAACCGAAGAAGAGAAATCGCATCTGGTACTTTTTATGAAAACCCTTACAGATACCGTAAATACTGCATTTATGCCTGTTAAATTGCCTTTTTTTGAAATGGATTCCAATTTAAACCTCCGTACATCTGGAGGAGAATACTAGGCTGTATTTTATTTTCTTTAATCTCATTTTTTCGTTGAAGAATAATTTTTACATGGGATTGAATATTGTTTTTAATTGCAAATACTTATTTCATTGAGAAGTTGTTCACAATTCATTTGTGATAAAATTATGTAAAGCTCTGTACCCAGCTGTAGATAAGGGTTTTGGCTACTTTTGATTGAAGTTCATTCACCAAGACAAAGCGGGCATTCGTCAAAAATTGGAGACTAAATGAAGTGTTATTGTTACATTTACATAGGCGAACTCCTTAGTAACACACTATATTTTAGACTTTCTGATTTTTACATGAGAACACTTCTACTCAATCTCCTGTTTGCAGGAGCATTTATTATTTTGGGATCTCCGATAAACCTGAATGCACAGGTTGTCATCAATGAGATTTGCCCATCCAACATTTCTTTAGTTCAGAATTCAAACGGTGACTATGACGATTGGATCGAACTGCACAATGCCGGCGGGTCAGCAGTGAATTTGCTCGGATATGGATTAACGGACGATAACACAAAGCCATATCGCTTCACCTTTCCTTCCTATTCGTTAGGCGCCGGCAAACGGATTCTTGTTTTTGCGTCTGATTCCAACAGTTCCGTATTGGTTAATCATTGGGAGATGAGCGTTAATGCACTTTCCAGTTGGAAATATATTGTTGGTAGTGCAGCTGTTGATACCAACTGGAGAAATACTTCTTACAGTGACGGGGCCTGGTCATCAGGAACTGGCGGAGTTGGTTTTGGGGATAGTGATGATGGTACCTCCATAGCTGTGACGACTTCTGTCTTCATGCGTAAAAGTTTTTCTATTGCGGATACATCTCAGATATTGAAGGCAGTATTTATGATGGATTACGATGACGGTTTTGTGGCCTATCTCAACGGAGTGGAAATTGCAAGAGCCAACCTTGGCATCATCGGAACCAGGCCAAGATGGAATGATCTGGCTCCGGGTTCTCATGAAGCAATGATGTATCAAGGTGGTCAGCCTGACTCCTTTTATGTAGATCCGGTATTTTTAAAAACTATTATTCGCCCGGGTACTAACGTGCTGACTGTTGAAACTCATAACAACACGGCAAGCTCCTCGGATATGTCTTCTATTCCATACTTATTTTTCGGAATGCTGAATAGTGGTGTAACTTATTCTAATCCTCCGTCCTGGTTTAGATCTCCGGCGGTTGATTATTACAATGCGAATTTTAAATTAAGCCGAACAGGAGAGACCGTGTACTTACGGAATGCCGGTGGTACCATTATTGACCAGAAAGGATATGCATCAATGGATGCGGATAATTCCTATGGAAGAAAACCTGACGGGAACTCATCCTGGTGTTATTTCGGGACTCCTACTCCAGACGCTTCAAACAATAGTTCATCCTGCTATACCGGTTATGCATCATCCCCTGTTTTTTCAGTATCGGCAGGATATTATTCTTCTACCCGTACAATTTCTTTGTCAACAAGCACGCCCGGAGGAGTAATCAGATATACAACGAATGGGAACATCCCCACTTCAAGTTCAACTTTGTATTCTTCCTCAATCATTGTGTCAAGTACAAAGACTATTCGGGCTCGTGTCTTCGCGTCTGGTTACTTACCCAGCCTGACTATAACAAACACATATTTTATAAATGAGGATGTCGATTTACCGGTATTTACGATCACCACCGATTCGTTAAATTTATGGGATTACAATACAGGTATTTATGTTCTGGGGCCTAATGCGGAATCTACTTCACCATATAAAGGAGCTAATTTTTGGCAGCCCTGGCAGAAACCGGCAACAGTAGAATATTATGACAAACAAAAAAATCGTGTAGTCCGGTTTGACAGTGAAATAGAAATATTTGGAAATTATTCCAGAGCAAAGGCACAGAAAAGTTTTGAGATTAAACTCAGCGATAAGTTTGGTACCAGTGAAGTTGATTACCCTTTAATTCCGGATAAATCTTTTATTACAAAGTATGAGAATATAGTTCTTCGAAATTCAGGGACGGATTGGAATGTTACTCATTTTCGTGATGCACTCATGGAAAGAATCATGAAACCAACCTATAGCGGATATCTTGCTGCCGAGCCTGCCGTTATGTTTTTAAATGGGGAATTCTGGGGAGTATACACCATACATGAAAAGCATGATAATAACTGGATGGCCGGAAATTTCGGATTGAAAAAAAGTGAAATTGATTATCTCAGAGAGAGCGGTTCATCTGTTCAAGTTGAAGATGGTTCCGACGTTACATTCTGGACCATGTATAATTATGCCACAACTCAAAACACGGGTACTCAGCAGTATTATGATTACATGAATACTGTTTTGGATATTAGAAATTATACAGATTATTTTATTGCTGAGACCTATATCAACAATGGTGACTGGATAGGAGAATGGACAAACAATATTAAAATGTGGAGACCTAATGCTCCCGGTTCAAAATGGCGCTACCTTTTGTATGATACAGATTTTGGTTTTGGTTTGAAAGGAAGTGTTAATGACAACCGGCTTTCGATGGCAAGGAATCCTATTGAGTTTAGTCATTCATCAGAAATGTTCGATGCGATGTTGGGTAATCCAACATTCAAAAGGTATTTTATTAATCGGTATGCTGATCTGATCAATACCATTTATTTACCCTCGAATTATAATAGTGTACTGCATCAATTTCAGGATTCAATGGCTGCTGATATGCCTGCACATTTTGCCAAGTGGGGAAGCAATATGTCTACATGGCAATCAAATATTAACAGCATGACAAGCTTTGTTAATTCAAGGCCAACAATTATGCGGGATTTTATCAAGTCTGGTTTTGGCCTCGCGGGGAAAGTTACATTAACATTACAGGTTTCTCCCGCAGGATCAGGAAGGATTGAGATTAGTACCATTACCCCGACTTCTTATCCATGGAGCGGAATTTATTTCAATGGCAATCCGGTAACAATCACTGCTATTCCGAATCCGGGTTATTCTTTTGATCACTGGAGATCAAATGTGGTGATTTCATCAAATAATTATAATCAATCAGCAACCTATAACTTCACAGCCAACGATGTTATAACCTGTTACTTTACCGGCTCAGCCGCGACACCTAAGTTAACAATCAGTGAGGTAAACTATAATTCTGATGGAGCAAATAATTCAGGTGATTGGATTGAGTTATATAATTATGGAACACATACATTAAATATTTCCGGATGGAAATTTAGTGATGAGGCGGACAATCATGTATTTCAATTTCCAACCGGTACTTCAATCGCTGCAGGAGGATATCTCGTACTCGTTGAAGACACTACTAATTTCACTTTACAATATCCCTCGGTCACGAACAAATTGGGTGCGATGGGCTTTAATCTGGGAAATGGGGGAGAGCTGGTTCGCGTGTTTGATTACCAGGATAATCTATATCTGTCTTTTACTTATCAAGATCAGGCTCCATGGCCTCTCAGTCCGGATGGCGGAGGTTATACACTTGAACTCCTTAGTCCGACAGGCAACCTGAACCTTGGAACCAACTGGTTTGCCGGTTGCGTTGGAGGTTCCCCCGGAAGAGCCTATAGTCCACTACTGGCCACACCGGTTGCAGTTACAGGAAATACAACTTTTTGTAACGGTGGCAGTGTATTACTCTCTGCTACGGATAATCCCGGTTATGCTTATCAATGGAAGAGAAACGGTTCAAATCTCGCTAACGGGGCTACATCAACTTATACAGCTGACTTAGCTGGTACCTATACAGTTTCCGTTACTTATCAGGGTTGTTCCGTAATCTCTGATCCGACTATTGTTACGGTAGTTTCTCAGGGACCGGATCCTGTGACAACCTCTACAGGCAGATGCGGGCCGGGAGAAATTACATTGATTGCAACTTCCACTGATTCCATTTTCTGGTATGATGCACCCGGAGGAAATTTAGTGGGTGTTGGAGACACACTTGTCACTCCTGTCCTTAGCTCTACTACAATTTATTATAGTCAAAGCAGTTCGATTTGTCCGAGTAATCCTGTAGCTGCAACGGCAACTATTCTGGCGATTACTTCAACCCCTGCCACAAGTGACTTTACCAGATGTGGTCCCGGCATTGCAACACTCACAGCTACTGATACTGCCACCATACATTGGTATGGTGCATTGATTGGAGGCGCCTTGCTCGAAACAGGTTCAACTTTTGTGACGAACATCATCCAGAATGATTCAGTATTTTATGTGGAAGCCGGTAATGTTTGCCCTAGTCCTAGAGTTGAAGTACATGTATATATAAATTCAACTGCCGAACCATTGACAGCAGACAATCATCGTTGCGGAAGCGGAGTAGTAGCACTTTCCGCCACCGGCTCCGGAACATTGTCCTGGTACAATTCCGCTACCGGAGGATCAGTTCTCGGAACAGGTAGTAATTTCAATACACCGAGCCTTGCTGCTTCAGATACATTTTATGTGGAAGCCAATTCCGGTTGTCCCAGTTCAAGAGTCAGGTGCGTCGCTGTTGTTGAACCAATCCTATCTGCACCAACCGCATCAGGTATTTCTGATTGCTTACCGGGTAGCTTTGACCTGACTGCAACCTCTACAGGCCAGGTTTATTGGTTTGATGCTTCCAGTGGAGGGATTCTATTACATACAGGTTCTATTTTTACTACACCTGTTATTTCTTCATCAACAACTTATTATGTTGAAGCAGGAGATCAGTGTCGCAGTTCGAGAACCGCTGTTCAGGTTGTCATTTCTGCCGCTCCTCCAGTTCCTCTTGCTCCTGATGTATCACGGTGTGGCACCGGCATAGTAAATCTTAATGCTACTTCCCCGGATCAAATCTATTGGTATGATGCTCCGACAGGAGGTACACTTCTACAAACAGGTTCTTCATTTTCGACTCCTTCTATTTCAACTACTACAACCTATTATGTGGAGGCAGGAACAGCAAATTGCAGAAGTTCCCGTATCGCGGTGCAGGCTGTTGTTAATTTAATACCCGCGGTACCGATTGCGAGTGACGTATCAAGATGTGGCACAGGAAGTGTTACGCTAACAGCGACATCTCTTGAAACGGTTTATTGGTATAGTGCGGCAAGTGGGGGTGCTTTACTTACAACAGGACTTACATACACAACTCCTTCATTAAGTTCAAGTACTACTTATTATTTAGAAGCAGGTGATAATTGCCACAGTGTACGCATAGCTGTTCAGGCCATTATCAGTGCCACACCCGCGGTGCCGAATGGAGCGGATGTGACACGCTGTGGAACAGGGATCGTATCACTTACAGCCACCGGGTCGGGAACTTTAAGATGGTATTCCGCGGCAATTGGAGGTGCCGTATTAGGCACCGGTGCAAATTTTACAACCCCATCTATCACAGTATCCACAACTTATTATGTTGAAGCAGATAACGGGTGTGTAAGTCCATCAAGAAAAGCCATTCAGGCTATTATTGATCCAATACCTGCCGCACCTTCTTCTTCTAATATGAGTCGTTGCGGGACGGGTACAGTATCTTTATCTGCTACAGGATCTGGACAACTGTATTGGTATTCAGCGGCAACAGGCGGCACGCTTCTCTTTACAGGAAATCCATTTACAACACCTTCCATTAGCACCAGTACAAACTACTATGTTGAAACCGGTAATAACTGCAGAAGTGCAAGAACAACCGTGCAGGCAATCATCAACTCGATACCCGCTGCTCCTTCTGCATCAAACGCATCGCGTTGTGGCTCAGGAACATTGACATTGACTGCATCAGCAACTGAAACAATTTATTGGTATGATCAATTAAGTGGCGGTACTTTGCTGGCTACCGGAAATACATTTACTACTCCTGTTATATCGTCTACAATAACTTATTATCTGGAAAATGGAAATAATTGTCGCAGTAACAGAATTTCTGTTCAGGCAATTATTACATCCCCGCCGGCAGCTCCAACGGCTTCTGATGTTTCCCGTTGCGGCACGGGAACGGTGAATCTTTCAGCTTCTTCAACAGGAACAATTTCATGGTACGCATCTGCGACAGGTGGAGCTCCGCTTGGAACCGGTAATTTCTTTACCACACCTTCAATCAGTACCACAACAACCTACTATGCCGAAACTTTTAGTGGTTGTGCAAGTGCAACACGCACTCCTGTTCAGGCCATTATAAATAGTGTTCCGGCTCCGCCTTCAGTTTCAAATAGTTCACGCTGCGGTATCGGTACTGTTGATCTGACTGCATCATCATTAGAACAAATTTACTGGTATAGTGCTGCCACCGGAGGGTCATTGCTCATCATTGGAACTTCTTATACCACACCTTCAATATCTGCCACTACAACTTATTACGTTGAAACCGGAAATGTATGTCGAAGTTCACGAATTGCTGTTCAGGCGATAGTCAATGCAATCCCTGCAACACCATCAACCCTCAGCGTCACCCGTTGCAGTCAGGGGACTGTTACTTTGAGTGCAAGTTCACCTGAAACCATTTATTGGTATGATCAGGCAACAGGTGGAATCTTATTAAGCACCGGTAATACATATACAACACCCGTTATTAGTGCAACTGTTACATATTATATTGAGGCAGGTAATTCATGCCGGAGTGCAAGAGTTCCTGTTCAGGCCATCATTGGTATTGAACCCGCTCCTCCTTCTGCAGCTGATGTTTCCCGATGCGGTGCAGGCACTGTGCTTTTGACGGCTTCCTCACCTGAACAGATTTACTGGTATTCCACAGCCAGTGGTGGCACACCATTATTTACAGGTAATTCATTTACCACACCTTTTATTAGTTCCACTACTACATACTATGCGGAAGCCGGTAATAATTGTCGTAGTTTAACAAGAACAGCTGTACAAGCAATTATTCTTGGTGCTCCCGCTGCTCCTGTAGCAAGCAGTGTATCCCGTTGTGGTACAGGATCAGTTACGATCACTGCGACTTCACCGGAACAAATTTATTGGTACAATGCTGCTACCGGAGGCAACTTATTGTTCACAGGATCAAGTTTCATCACTCCTTCTCTTTCTTCAACAACTACGTATTATGTAGAAACGGGAAATACATGTCGCAGCAGTCGAGTCGCAGTGCAAGCTATAATTGATCCTGTTCCTCCGGCTCCAAACGCTTCGGATGTTTCTCGATGTGGAACAGGTTCAGTGACACTAACAGCCGGTTCTGCATTCCAAATCCGGTGGTACGCCAATTCCAGCGGAGGGACTCCATTAATTACCGGTAGTACCTACAATACTCCCATGTTGAGCGCGACAACAACTTACTATGTTGAAGCCGGAACAACCTGCATAAGTGTTCGTATTCCCGTTCAGGCAATTGTCAGTTCTGCACCCGCTACACCTGCATTATCAGACGGGACAAGGTGCGGTTCTGGAAGTGTAAGTTTATCCGGTAGCTCACCAACGAGAATTAACTGGTATGATGCTGCGATAGGCGGTAATTTGCTTGATACAGGTGCAGTTTTCAATACGCCTGGAATATCGGTTACAACTACTTTCTATGCCGATGCAGGTTTAGGTTGTAATAGTGCAAGAGTTTCTGTCATTGCAACAATTCAGGATCTTCCTGCTCCTCCACTGACTACTGATTCATCACGATGCGGATCGGGTACAGTAATTTTAAGTGCTTCCTCACTTGAACAAATTTACTGGTACGATGTTTTCACCGGTGGTTCTCCGGTTGGTACAGGCACTTCCTTTATAACCCCTTCTATCTCGACTTCCACTACCTATTATGTTGAAACCGGAGATCTGTGCAGAAGTTTACGTGTTGCAGTTAATGCTGTTATTACCCCTCCGGCTTCCCTTCCAATTGCAAATGATGTATCGCGCTGTGGGCAAGGTACTGTAACTCTTACCGCAAGTTCTCCTGAATCATTGTTTTGGTATGAACATGCTACGGGCGGATCTTTGCTCGGTATGGGTGCATCTTTTACCACTCCTTCTCTTTCTTCTAATGAGACATATTACGTAGAGGCTGGAGATGTATGTGTAAGTGCAAGAGTGCGTGTCGAAGCCATTATCACAAGTCCCCCCTCAGCTCCAGTTTTAAACGATGGTGAGAGATGCGGTTCAGGTAGTGTTGTATTGACCGGTGTATCTTCACAACAAATTAACTGGTATGATTCAGCATCAGCAGGTAATTTATTAGGTACCGGAACTACATTTAACACACCTGCTATTACGACAAATACCATCTTCTATGCTGATGCCGGAATTGGATGTAATAGCTCACGTGTACCTGTTAATGCCGTGATTCTGGCATTGCCGGCTTCACCATCGGTAATTTCAGATTCAGCTTGCGGATCGGGGGTGCTTACTCTTGGGGCTACATCACCTGAACAAATTTATTGGTTTGATGCAGCTGTTGGTGGTACACAGGTGGGTACGGGTACTTCATTCACAACGCCGTCAATTTCTGCTACGACTGTGTATTTTGTTGAAGCAGGTGATCAATGCAGAAGTATAAGAAGGTCAGTGTCCGCTGTCATTATTCCATATAGTGTATTTCTGATTGTTGAAAATGGATCGGGTTGCGGAACAAGTACTGTCACACTCACTGCTTCCTCGAATGATACAGTCAGGTGGTATGATCTGGCCACAGGTGGAACTCTCATTGGTACAGGATCCACATTTACCACTCCTGTGTTAAGTGCGACTCAAACCTACTACGCGATTGCAGGTGATCGCTGTCCGAGTCAGCCTATTGCACTTATTGCTTCTATTCATCCAGCGCCATTTGTTGACCTCGGTCCTGATACCATATTCATTCAAAGTGGTCAATCGGTTACATTGAATCCGGGTACAGGCTATGTGAACTATCAATGGTCAACAGGAGATTCCACCCAAACAATCATTGTGAATTCAACAGGTTCGTACGTGATCACTGTTCTTGATTCCAATGGTTGCTTTGCATCCGATGTTGTGATGATAAATGTTGATGTCAGTACTATTGAAAGAGAGATTCATGCTTCATTTCATTTGTATCCTAACCCTGTACATGAAACACTTACTATTTCCTGGAGTTCTTCCGGAATAAACAAGGCGTATGTTCATGCGTATTCTGTTGACGGACGATTGGTAATGTTCCAGGATGCCCTTCCTCTGAATGGAAAGTATTCGGAGAAATTGCATGTGAAGAATTTTGCTCCCGGAATTTATCTGCTCCGTATTACAGATAGAAATGCAGCCTATACCACTCGCTTTGTAGTTGAATAGACTTATTTGCATTTCATTCCTGTTATGTCTTGCATGTATACATTTTCCATAATCACCTATGGCTTCCGGTAAGAAGAAGAAATTAATTATTAATTCTGATCCTGACATCCAATTACCTGGCCGGAAGCACAGGAGATGGTTTATTTTTAGCTTAATTGTATCAATTCTATTTGCATATATTCCCGTTTTTCAGGCAGATTTTGTGAATTGGGATGACGATGATTACGTATTGAATAACCAAAGTATTACATCCATATCGAATTTTCAGGAAATAGTAAGCAATCCGGTACAAGGAAATTATCATCCTATTACCATGCTTTCTCTTGCTTCAAATTATGCTATCTCGGGTAAGGATGCCACTTCTTATCATATCGTTAATTTACTCTTGCATATTATTAATACGCTGCTGGTGTTCATTTTTGTTCTAGCCCTGAACAAACAAAAATTGTGGATGGCGTTTATTGTAGCTTTACTTTTTGGAATACATCCTCTGCACGTGGAATCGGTCGCTTGGGTTTCTGAAAGAAAGGATCTTTTATATTCCATGTTTTTTATAAGTGGAATGATAGTGTATTCGCGTTATCTGGAACAAAGAAATTTTATTTTACTGGGAGGTGTTTTTGTGTTTTTTGTCCTGAGTCTCTTGTCAAAGCCTGCTGCGGTTATTTTTCCTGTCGTGTTGCTTTCTATTGATTTTTATAAGGGAACACTGAATAAAGTCAGGACATATTTTGAGAAAATCCCTTTTTTAGCAATGTCTGTCCTGATGGGACTGCTGACTTTGCAAGGGCAAAGTAATGAAGGAGCCACCGTTTTTGCTCAGATCTTTTCGTTCTCTGATCGTTTTTTGTTTGCCTGCTATGGAGTGATGATGTATCTGGTCAAAACTATTTATCCTGTAGGCCTATGTGCCTTCTATCCATTTCCGGAATTTTCACAAGGTATTCCTTCAGCATATTATATTGCTCCAATTGTAGTAGTCCTTTTAGTATTGATCTTTCTACGAAGTTTGCGGACGAATAAATTATTTTCTTTTGCCATCTTGTTTTATTTAGTAAACCTTTCTTTGGTCTTACAACTGATTCCGGTTGGAAATGCGGTGATTGCGGATCGATATGCTTATTTACCTTTAATGGGAATTTTTCTTATTCCCGGGTTTTATTACCAGAAGTGGATAGAGGGAAGAAACGGTAAGTTAAGTTCTCCGGCTTTAATCACTCTTGTTATAGTCTCTTTATTCTTAATGAGAATGACTTACACTCAGGCTTCAACCTGGAAAAATGGTGAGAGACTGTGGGATCAGGCATTGAAGGTTTCGCCAAGTAGTCGTGCTTATGTTAATCGTGCCTTGTTGTACAAAAAAGCGGGAAATATTAATAAGGCTTTCGAATGTTACAATAAGGCGATTAGTCTCGGCACTAAGGAACCGGATGCATGGGTGAATCGGGGAAATATATATTTCTCTAATAAAGAATATGAAAGAGCCATCGAGGATTACAGTCAATGTTTGGCATTAAGTTCCATTAATATAAAGGCATATGAGAACAGGGGTGCTGCCTACGCAAGTATCGGCAAACCTGAATTGGCATTGCTTGATTGGAATATGGCTTTGAAATTGGATGCAAATTCAGCGGCCACATACGCTAATCGGGCTATGCTTATGATAAGTACAAACAAGTATGAAGATGCATTATTGGATTTCAACAGGTATCTTAGTCTGACTTCTGATCCAAATGGTGAGATCTGGAGTTTCTCGGGAGAGGCTAATTTTAAATTGGGTAATTATACTGAAGCGTTGAATTGTTACAATCAGGCTTTGAGTATACGTGAAACCGGTATTTATTATTTGAACCGTTCTATGATTTTGTTTCAGTTGGATCGGAAGCAGGAAGCTTATGAGGATGCGTTAAAAGCTGTTCAACTTGGAGCGAAGATAGATCCGGCTTATCTTCGGAGTCTTGAAGCAAAATGACATTTTCAGGTTATTTTTCAATCATGTACCATCCTTAATTCAAGTTAAATGTTTTTGTATTCCGAACTTCTTTCATTTTCCGAAAAACTTAGGCGGTATAACCAAATCTCATGCAGGTTTCATATTTTTATATTTCGGAAACCTACTTGGATTTGGTATAAGCCAGATTTATTCATACGCACATGCTAAACGGAAATAAGATCATTGTAGTAATGCCGGCTTATAACGCAGAACATACGCTTCGAAAAGTGTATTCAGAAATTCCATTTGACATTGTGGATGATGTTATCCTTGTTGACGATGCCAGTAGTGATTCAACCGTTGAAGTGGCTACTCGACTGGGCATAAAAAATATTATTGTTCATCAGCAGAATCTGGGTTATGGAGGAAACCAGAAAACCTGTTATCAAAAAGCACTTGAACTGAAGGCAGATATCATCATTATGCTCCATCCTGATTATCAATATGCCCCGCAGCTTATTCCTGCAATGGCTTCATTAATAGCAAGTGGCCTGTATCCGGTAGTATTTGGTTCAAGAATTTTGGGGAATGGCGCGCTCCGTGGAGGAATGCCTTATTATAAATACTTTTTTAATCGGATACTAACCCTCATTCAAAATTTGCTCATGAGGCAGAAGTTAAGTGAATATCACACAGGTTATAGAGCGATGCACAGAAAGGTTCTTGAGAAGGTACCCTTTTTAAAAAACTCCAATGATTTTGTTTTTGACAACCAGATGGTTGCTCAGATTTTTTATTTTGGTTTCGACATCGCTGAAATAACCTGTCCGACTAAATATTTTCCCGAAGGATCTTCCATCTCTTTTCGCAGAAGCATTCGATATGGAGCCGGTGTACTGTTGGTTTCCTTTCAGTATGCACTTTGCTCCGCTGGTATATTTACAGCCTCCTACTTTAGAAAAGAAAAGTAGGGTGTCTGGCAGATATTTCACTGTATAAATGCGTTTTTACTCAAAAAAGCCATTTAGTGGCACGTTATATTGTTTAATAATAAAAAATAAAGTTTAAACAAAAAGTGATATATGTGAAATAATCACTATATTTGTTTAATAATTATTAATAAAACTTAAACAAAAAGACCATGAATTCTGATAAACTATTTACTGACCTGGTGATCGAACAAACTTCTCCGTTGAATTTCTTTGCGCTTAAGTTGACAAAGGATTCAGAAGAGGCAGCCGATCTCACTCAGGACACTTTGCTTAAAGCACTGGTGAATGCTGATAAGTTTCAATCAGGAACAAATATTAAGGCCTGGTTATATACTATCATGCGAAATATTTTTATCAATAAATACCGACGTGCTATGAAGTCCGGTATATTTAATGACCCGACTGAAGAGCAGTATTTTTTAAATTCTACATCCTTGACTCATAAGAATAACGGGGAGTCGAATCTGATCATGAAGGATGTTGAAAGAGCACTGACGGAGATTAGTGAGAAACATCGAACTCCTTTCATGATGAGTTACAGAGGATATAAGTATGATGAAATTGCTGAACAGCTCAACATACCACTCGGTACTGTAAAAGTAAGAATACACAATGCAAGAAAAGCTTTGATGAATAAACTTGCATCCTACAATCCGGGATAAATGTATTTGTATTCAGAGATGATTTGTGTAATTGATGTATATTGTTCACCATCATCGATTTTTTTATTGCAGAATCTAAAGCTGGACCGATAATTTAATTCCTGGTTTCATATTCGCTTTTCAAATTGTTCAATAGGGAAACCAACTAATTATCCAAAAATTTGAATTCGAATATAACCTTCGTTTTCTGGATTTCTAATCAGTTGTACCGAACTCCTTTCATTTTTAGAAAAGCTTGGCTTTGGCTTCACTCACCCAAAAGGTGATTTCTAAGTGGGGATAAACCGATCTAATGCAAACAGATCAGCTTCCCGAAAAAAATCTGGACAGGCTATACTTCGCCTTCTATTGCATAAGATGGGTTTATATTTCGGAAACCCACTTGGATTTGGTGTATGTGTCTATTCCGCTGATAGTGTGAGGATGCTAATACACAATGAATAATCAGATCTCTCAGATGATTTAGTACAAATGAAAAAGAAGGGTAAGTCTATTTCGACAACCCTTCTTTTTCATTCAGTAGAGGCATTTCCCTGATTGAATCAATATATCAACACAGTCCTGCTTTTGTAGGCTTAGTCAGCGGAAATGTTTCTTTAATTCTGATCAATCGTTTATTTTTGAATATACAGCATTTCTCTTTGCAGACTACCATCGTATACCACTTCAAGTATGTAATTCCCTGCAATGATATTTTCCAGGCTTAGACTGATTTCTGTCCCCTGAGTCATGTTCTGCATTTTCAGAATTCGAATGCTCTGTTCTCTGCCCTCAACATCTAAAAGTCGAACTTTTATTTCCGTACCTTTTGAATTTTTCAAGAGAATGTTTACAAGTCCTGAAGCTGGATTAGGATAGACAATAATGTCTAATACTGCTTTAGTTAAGCTTGATACACTGCTTGGATCTTCTAATACTGTTATTGTATCGCAAGCCATACATCCATCTGCATCCTCCACACACACTTCATAAGTTCCGGCAGGTAGATTATACAAGGAATCATTACTAAACGTTCCTGCAGCGGGATTCGCCGATAATAGAATTTGACCTGCAGCACCCTCTATTGAAAAGTAAATAATTCCATTTGAACATCCGATACAAGTTGTAGCTGTCGCCGAATCTACTTGTAAAATTAATTCAGATCTCACAGTAAAGTTAACAGAGTCTCTGCAGGCGGCAGAATCGCTTACTATCACATAATAGATTCCGGTACTCAATAAATCTAGCGTGTCAGATGTGTATGTTGATGTAGTGGTTTGTAATGACAGTCCTGAATTATCAAACCATTCTATATTGTATGGTGGAATTCCTGAAGGTGTAGCAATGGCGGTTGCGGGACCTTCTGAACATGTATCCGCATATAAGACCGATACAGAAACCGGACATGCTTGTGAAACCGGCAAAGTGATTTGATATAAACCGGAAGTATTACCATAGCCATTCTCGATCACAAAGATCACGTTACTGTCAATCACCGCATCAATGGGATGGCTGAATGCGCCAACAATACGGGTTGCGCTGACTTGAAAATTTCCAAGTGTTGAATCATAAGAGAGATTAAGATGTACCAAATCCTGGCTCGGGTCAACGAATGTTCCGATTCCGGTATCAGGAACAGTTGTGCATCCGCAAGAATCATAGCCCTGAGTCCAACTCAACATAAATCCATCACCTCTGTATGCCGGATGCAGAGTTTGGTTATTGTCAAATACTAATCCGAGTGGAGATCGATGAGCTGTAAAGGTACTGATAGTCATGCCAAGATCACTTGCGTCTTTAACAGCACCGGTAATTGTATCGCGGAATTTATCACAGTCCGGTCCTGTATTTTGTATTGGATTTTCAAATATCAACCCAGTGGGCGGAGCAGGAAAACCCGGGTCATTATTCCAGAATCCCTGACGCCATGTCCGGCTGAAATGTGGGATCAGAAGATCAGTGGCCGGGTTAAAACTTGGAAATTGCTGAGGATTGTAAGTGTCTCCCATTATCCACGGGAAACCATAATGTTTTCCACGGCGCAGCCAGTTCATCTCTTCATTATGATCGCGATCACCGGAATTTTCTACACCAAATAGATTTCCATCGGCATCAAAAGCCATGCTGAAGGTGTTTCTGATTCCTCGTGCATATAAATATACGCTAGTGGTATGCCATACAGAATCATTCTGCAATAAAATCGGAGTACTCTCATGCGTTGGGAGTGCATACAAATTTGATGTCAGCGGTACATTTCGTAAGTTCGGGTAAGCACCATAGCGATCCTGAACTTCGCCATGATCACCCCTTGCTCCACTGCATATAAAAATACTATCGCCTGCAAGGGATACCGTTAACCCGCTGAATAAATGATCAAAATAATCACCTGTCTGATAGGGATCTGTGATCATTAACGTATCCCATGTACGACTACCGTTAGTTTGAAGTTTTCCCCGGGCAATAATTCCGGTAGTAAAAGCGGTATTTGAGTTGTTGTTACCGGAAACATACAGCGTACTATCATGAATTGCCATACCCTGAAGGTATTGAACACTGTGATGGGTTACTGAGTAGATTAGTGAGTCGTAAGCAGCACCTCCCTGAGGTTGGATAATCGCGTAAACATCCCCGCTGGTATTGGAGTATAAAAGCATTCCTGAGACAGGGTCATGAACCATTCTCACAACACCATTCTCAACAGTCATAACACGATTAATTTGGATTGCAGGCTTTAACGCGACAGGATTGCTTTGTGAAGAAACTGTTAGCGGAAAGACAAGGGCGACGAACAAACTCAGAAAGGATGAAATAATTTTAATGTAATGTTTTTTCATAGGATTAAATTTTTGATTAGTTAAAGTGAGTCCAAATTACAATAAAAATTATTCTTTAAGTAGTTATTTTTAGGATTAAAAAAGATCGGATTAGAATTAGTGTTATAATCTCTAAAATTTCTTTAATTATCAACTAAAAGGAAATTATATAGGGTGAAAATTTATTTTGAATAATACGAAAAATTGAGCCGTAGTATGTTCAGACAAATTTTCTTTTGCCGCTTAAGGACGAATTACCTGTACCCCTTGATTTATGTTGTTTTCCAGCAAGCTGTAATCGGAGATGTCAATGATATTATCACCGGTAAGATCGGAAGTTCTGTAGCCGGTAGAAAAAGAAAACAAATCACTTTCCATCCCAGCAAAATCATAGGAGTCAATTAACCCGTCCTGACAAGCGGGATTGCTTATAGCATAACCGGCAAAATCACCGCTGATCATAGCGTATACCCCGGCATCTATTTCAATTGTATTATTCCCGAAAGTTTTATTCGATCCATCGCTAAAATCATAAGTGACAGTAAGACTATCGAATTGAACGGGAATAGCACTCCATATTTCAAGACTATTACGATGTTTTACAACCAGGTAAAAAGATTGCCAGAGTTGCGATGGTAGTTCTATGGAAATATTTCCGGAAGTATCCACTGTACTTATGAATAAATAGTTGACAACAAATGGAGTGACAGGAGAGTGAAGTTCAACTATGACTGTATCACACACGAATGGAAATAGAGATGGATCGATTGTTGCTCTCATGCTTCCGTTTCCTTTGTAAAATCCTTGTATAAAAAGTTTCAACCGGAGCAATGAAATACAATTAGTGTCTATGAATATTCCTTCTGAGATCCCCGCATCAGCGATACTAATATAACTCCCATCGGACGAACAAAGATCGTTTAGCTGACAGCTACTTAAGTTAAGTGTTGAAGTTATATTGTTTGCATTTATAATTCCTCCAATACCATGAAATGAGTATGCGGAATTATTAGTTGAAAATCCGATTTTTGAATTTGTATCAAGTGCCGGCGTAACTGAGTTTGGGATGATTGATATTTCATCAACAACAGTAATCCCATTGTTTCCTATAGCTTTAATATTATAATACCTGTTGCTTTGTACTCCTTGTAAACTTATGCCGTCAGATGTGCCTGTTGGGATTGTTTCATATACTTCAGCTTTTAATTCAGTATTGGCAATGGTGGTGAGATTTCTGAATTGTAAAGGATGAAACCAATTCTTGCCTATAGGAAACAGGCATGTGATTGAATCTCCTGTCGGTAACTTTAGGCTTAAACAGCCATCAATATAAGAGGAATCTGTTCCGCCAAAAATACAATTGTTTAGCTCTCCTTCTAAACGAACACAGTATGCACCTGTCACCAAATTCCCTTTGAGTAGTGAGAGAGTCTGGATAATTATCAAATCGTTTTGCTGGCTGATATTGTTTTGTAATTTGTTAAGATATAAATTCTTCAGAATGGAAATGGAAGAAGGAATATATACTCCTGTATCAATTCCTGTAAATTGCAGTGAGGAATGAGTTGTGCTAAGTAGGTTTTGTGACTGTCCGGTAATCGGAGTGCCTGATAGATTAATTGTGTTGGAATCAATAGAAAATAATCCTTCAATCAGATTCAGTGTTCCTGAAATAGTGATATAAGAAGTTTTTAAAGTATGCATTGAATTTATGGAGCCATTTACAGTTAAATTCTTCATGGAACTGGAATAGAAATTTACAAATTGATCTGCATCTCCTGAAAATTCATAATTCGCGTTTTCGCTGAAGTTATTCGCGCTGAATCCGGAGATTGAAGCGATAATTCCTTCACTATGCGAAGTTTTTAACCACGCATCGGACATGAGTGAAAATGTGCTTCCATTGCTGTTGCCAACCAAATTATTTGTTTTACAGTCCAGAAATCCGAGAACGGTGAATGTGGAAGAGGGGGATGTCGTCATAGTATTCTCCAGTGAATACCTTGCCGTAAGTTGAACAATCAATGTGTCAAAAAAATTATTCAGGTTGGATCCACTTAGTTGTCCTGTGTTACTATCAAGAACAATTTTTTGTAAACCTGAACCATTCACCAATGTGCCATCGAGACACAGGTTACCATGAATAGTTAGTAAACCTGTATAATTATTTATTAGCATCACCCCCTGATCAATTCTCAGGCTCGTACAGGAAGCCGGGTTGCTTCCGCTAATTGTTCTGTTCCAGTTTCCGGCTGTGGATTCAAAAACCAGATGTCCGTAATGTCTGTTGCTGAATGTTACGGGAGGAGCCAATGTCCCGTTTCCCCTATATACCCAGTAAGATTGAGCGTGAAGTTGTGTTGCATCTAATACTGCTGAAGAAGCTACGCTGCTGTTGTGAATGTAAGTTCCTCCTGAATCTGCCAACATGATAGAGGATGGTGAAAAAAACAGCATTCCTGAGTTAATTACTTTTCCTTTAACATACAGTTCAATAGTTGAAACGCTATTCGTCACCGTGACCGTCACACCGGGTTGAATGATAATGGAGGCACCTGTATCGATCATAACCTGATCCATCACCTGATCTGCACTGATTTGTATATTATGACGCACAGAGATTTGTCCATCGAGTTGAGATGGCGGGTAGGAAGGAGCAATCCAGTTTCCGGAGTTGTATTCTTCCCAATTGGCCTTGTTGGACCAATTACCATTTTGAATGCTGCGAAAATCACCATTCAATTGACTCAATATATTAAATGATACAAACAATTGAATACAAATTAGTGGAATAATTTTTTTCTCGCGCTTTAAGACTTTGATTTCCATTATTGAATTTCTAGGTGTGCAAGCTCATCAGAACATGTCACTTCGACAACCAATAGAAGGTGGTTTTTTTTTGCGTGAAATTATTCAAGCCATCTTATACAAGAGATTTTTTTCTATTTATTTTCGACAGCATTTTTATAGCCATCCATTTGTACGGTACCATTCACCTGTAATCCTGAGTCCTTCAGTTAAATCAGTTTCCGGAAATGATTCAATATCATTCCAGAAATCAGTACTGTCACAAATCCAGTTTGAACTGCTTATTTCACGAATTTTTTCTGGATTCAGGAAGGGTCTTGTACCGGCCATACCATATATGAATTCCATGAAATAGGCTATTGGTAAAAGAAGTGAAAGAGGAACCTGAACACGAAGCGTTCTAACTTTATATAGTTCACTTATGATCCGACCAAGCTCCTTTTTGCTGTAAATTTTAGTGTCTGATACCAGATATTTTTTCCGAATGATTGGTTTTGATAAAAGCCGGAGAATTCCTTTCGCTAGATCTTTAACATATACAAAAGAGAGATGTTGTTCATTTGTACCGATCATAGGTTCAAAATGACTATTCACCATTTTGAAGTAGGAAAGAAAGTCGCGGTCACGCGGGCCATATACGGCAGCAGGTTCAATAATCTGAATCGGAAAAGATTGTATTCCTTCGAGGAATTGTTCCGCTTTCCTTTTACTGCGCCCATAGGCACTAATGGGAGAAGGTAAGCTGTCAGACCTGATAGGGGTTTTTGATTTTGGATCACCGGGTCCATAGACTGCAAGAGAACTTATCGCGATAAAGCGTTGAGGGATTGATCCGGAAGAGATGAGCGCGTTTATCAGGTTGTTGGTGAATTCAAAGTTGACCAGATGAAATTCAGATTTAGTTCTGGCTGCGGTGACACCGGCATTATGTATTATGAAATCAAATGCTTTCTGGTCTTTAAAGGTCTTGTTAAATAATTCTGCAAGTTGATCTTCTGAAGATAAATCCATGTCCAGAAACTGTATGGCATCATTTTTCAGAAATTGTTTGCTGCTTGATTTTCGGATTCCGGCATAAACTTCATATCCGGCATCGAGTGCCTCTTCAGTAAGATGGCTTCCAATAAAACCACTGGCACCTGTAATCAATATTTTTTTTCGTTCCGACATTTGTTTTTAACTCAAATACCCAATATAGCATCTGCGCCGTTTATGTTGATGGCATTCATAATAATCCCAGATGGCTTGTACTGCAGTATTGTCTTCCAGCTCTGGATTAGTTTCAGCAAATTCGACTCCATTATTAATGTAATTGCGTGTTATCTCACGCATAAGAATTGCATTTATTCCTTTCCCTTGCCATTCCGGATGGACGGCTACCAGATACATGTCCGCCAATTTATTTTTCTTCAAAGCTCCCAGAAGATGAAAAATACCAAATGGAAAAAGATTGCCCTTGCATTTTTGGAGCGCGACTGATAAAGAAGGCATGGTTATCGCAAAAGCAATTAACCGATCATTGGAATCTGTTACCAATGATACATAATCTGTCTTAATAAACGAGAAATATTGTTTTGTGTAATATGTAATCTGTTTATCTGTCAATTCCACTACTCCATACAGATGTGCGTAAGATTTATTAATCAGATCAAATACTTGTGATGCGTAGTTTAAAATTTCTTTCGCTTTTTTTGCTTTTACTACCTTCAGGTTAAATTTGTTCTCAATCACAGTAGCAAGACGTTCAACTTTTTCCGGAACTTTTTCCGGAACTTTTATTTTAAATTCTTTCCAGTCGATATCTTTCACATACCCGAGCTGTTCCATATATTGGGGGTAATACGAATAATTATAAATCGTAGCAAGAGTTCCGGTTTCTTCAAATCCTTCAATCAACATGCCTTCATGATCCAGGTCTGTAAAACCCATAGGGCCATGGATTGCTTCGCAATTATTTTCTCTTGCCCATTCGGATACTTTGTCAAGAAGTTTTTTAGCTACTTGCGGATCGGGAATAAAATCCATCCACCCAAAGCGCATGTATCGCTTTCCCCATTTCTGAATGAACGCATGATTGAGAATCCCTGCTATCCTGCCTACAACTTTTCCATTCTCCTTCGCAAGCCACAGACGAGCGTCGCAGTACTCGAATGCGGGATTTTTTTTCTTGTCCAGAGTTGAAGCCTCATCAAATTTCAGTGGGGGAACATAGTACCTGTTCCCCTTATAAAGTTTATATGGGAAATTAATAAAATGTCCGAAATCGCTTCTGTCTTTAACTTCCTCTATGTAGACCCCTGTCATTTTAAATTATAGATAATTTTTTAGAAGTGTTATAAATCTTTTCAATTGCTTCGTCAATTTGATCCAGGGTATGTGTTGCCATGAGACTGAAACGTATAAGTGTGAGATCGATAGCTGTAGCCGGTGCTGTTATTGGATTTACAAAAATTCCCTGATCTAACAACATTTTGCTCAGTCGAAAGGTCCTCATGTTATCACGGATATAAATGGGAATGATTGGCGTGCAACTTTGGCCGGTGTCAAATCCCAATCGCTTTAGTTCCTTCAAGGCATGATTGGTATTGCGCCATAAAGCATCAATTCGTTCAGGTTCCATTTTCATAATATCAATCGCGGCTAAAGCTGCTGCAGCACCGGCTGGAGAAATACTCGCACTAAAGATGAGTGAGCGCGCATGATGTTTCAGGTAATTAATAGTGTCTTTATCTGCTGCGGCAAAACCACCTATGGATCCCAATGATTTACTGAATGTTCCCATTATAATATCCACCTGATCGTTGAGCCGGAAATGGGAGCCGGTACCACTTCCGCCTTCTCCTATAACACCCAGGGCATGGGCATCGTCGACCATCACAGAGGCACCATACATTTCAGCTAACTTTGCGATTCCGGGAAGGTTAACGATATCTCCTTCCATACTGAAAATACCGTCCACAACGATTAATTTAATTTTGCTGGCATCGCATTTTTTAAGTTGGAGTTCCAAATCCTCCATATCATTGTGATTGAATTTTACGGAATGCGAAAATGATAATCTTGATCCATCAATAATGGAAGCATGATTTAAACTGTCGAGTAACATATAGTCATGACGCCCCAGCAAGCAAGAAAGTATACCAAGATTTGCCTGAAATCCTGTGCTGAAGACCAGCACACTTTCTTTGCCAACCAGCTCTGCCAGTCGTTCTTCCAGCTCTATATGAATATCCAGGGTTCCATTTAAAAATCGTGATCCTGCGCATCCTGAACCATAGGTATCAACGGCTTCTTTTACCTTCTCTTTGATGTATGGATGATTTGTCAGTCCAAGATAACTGTTGGAACCAAACATCAGGACTGTCTTCCCTTCGAGAGTAACTGTAGTATTTTGTTCCGATCCAATGACCCTAAAATATGGGTAGAGCCCAAGATCCTGAATTTTCTGGGGCTCGGTATACTTTTTCATTTTCTGCCGCAAAAGATTTGGAGAAGAATGAACGGATACTACTTTATTTTTAATAGAGTCATATTTCATGCTATGTTCTAAAATTACTTCAAATAAATCAGAATTATTTATTCCATTTATGATTTTTATCAGAAGAACTTGTACTTAAATGTATATAAAATTAAAAAATCTATATCAACAATGCAAACTTGTATTAATCTGAACAAAACTGGAAGGAGGTGGGCAGAAAAAGATATTACATGAACTTATAATACGTGAATGATAGATGGTATATTAAATAGTTATTCTATTTGAAACTATTTTCTCCAAACACCTTTATCATTTCTTTCCGATAATTTCTGGAGAAAAAATCATTATCAACAATTTTGGATTTTTTAACGGCTTGGTTGATTAATTCGTTTTTGTTATCGTCTTCTGTTCCATCTATCACAATTGGCTTGGAATCTACGCCGCCAACAACAATTTTTATTTTTCCTGATTTAGTGATCGACGTTGCAAAGCTTAGTGAGGTAAAATCCATGCTTTCTCTTTGTCTCAACTTTGTAAAAGTGCAGCGGAATTGTTGATGTAAGGGTAAATGAATCGATTTTACAATCGTATTTTTTGACAGGTTTCTTGGCTTCGTTCCATCGCCCGAATAAATACTTTCTAATGGTTTTATCGAAACGTTTTCTCCTTCTATGGTTTCAATTAATGCATTCATGCTTATCAGTATTGGGGCAGTATCTGAAACAAATTTTGAAAAGCAGGCCTTTTTACCTCCTGTGGCGATACAGATATCTCCATCACATTTAAGGCAATATCCTACGGCTTCACGCCACCATTCCGACTGATTAAAGAAAGTACATCTGTTTTCGCAGAGTATGTTTCCTCCAAGGGTAGCCGTTTTTCTGATTACAGGAGTGGCGATGGATTGAACAGCCTCAAGTAAAACCGGAAATTCATTTTTTATTTCTGGTATATTCTTTAATTCATCTAACCGGATAAGGGAACCGATTTTCAGATATCCGTCTTCTGTTTTAATGTTTTTTAATTCTGCAATCCCGGTCAGGTCAATGATGCATCGAGCTGATTCTGTTCCCTGAAATTTATTTACCAGGAAATCCGTACCTCCGGCCATGAAGCGAAATATTTCTTTATTACTTTTCGCTAAACTAAAGGCCTCCGATAAAGTCGCCGGTTTGTAATATGTGTTTTCTTCAAGCATGATTTTCAAACTATGGTAAATGTTTTTCTTTCAGCTGCTTTAATATTTCTTCTGAACTTATTGGTAATTTTAAAATGCGAATTCCTACAGCATCGTAGATAGCGTTGGCAATGGCAGGCAGGGCAGGATGTAGCGCGCCTTCACCACATTCTTTTGCACCGAAAGGTCCTTCAGGATCAATGGATTCAATGATGGTGCTCTGTATATTGGGTGTATCAAGGGAAGTGGGAATTTTGTAGTCAAGAAAATTATTATTCATAATTAATCCGTTGAAGTATTTCATTTGTTCACTCATGGCCTGTCCAAGACCCATATGCCAGGAACCTTCCAGTTGCCCTTCAACGGCTAATGGGTTTATCGCTTTCCCACAGTCATGAGCACCCCAAAAATTTAATACTTTCACTAAGCCGGTGCCTTTATCAACTTTCACTTCAGCTACCACTGCTCCGAAGCTATAAGATGGACTTAATCCTGCACCTGCTCCTTTAAAATTTCCGCCTAATTTAGGGGAAATGTAGTGACCGCTAACTGTAATGGCTCCTCTTTTTGCTGTCACAATATCAATTGCTTCATTCCAGCTTAGGTCAAGCGATTTGTCATTGGAGTATACCCTGTTTTCAGAAAAATTCAATTCGTCCTCCGCGATACTTTTTTGTTTGCTAACTGCTGAAAGAATTTCATTTTTCAAATTTTCAGCGGCCATTTTAGCCGCATTGCCTGCCATCATGGTCACACGACTTGAATAGCTTCCTAAATCTACCGGTGTAAGCATGGTGTCACCGGCAAGAACAAATATTTTTTCGAAGTCTATTCCCAACACCTCTGAAACGACGATTGCAAGCATGGTATCACTTCCTTGACCAAGATCGCTGGTACCGGAATAAATAATGACCCTCCCATCAAAATCAACTTTCAGATGAACAACAGATTGTGGTAATTCATTCCTTATAATTGGTAAAGCACTACCGCTGATAAAGAACCCGCAACCAACTCCAATGCCATGACCAAAAGGTAGTTTTCTGTATTTGTTTTTCCAGTCGGATTGTTTCATCACGGCCGCGAGAGACTCCCTGCTTCCATTCGATGTAATTCTGTATTCTCCTACTGTAAGGGTGTTTGAGCTGATAAAATTTTTCATTCTCATCTCGCAGGGATCCATTTTTATTTTTTCTGCTAAGTCATCAATGATGCACTCCACAGCAAAACGGGAGTTTACAGCTCCATGTCCACGCATGGCACCTGATTGGGGTTTGTTTGTATAAACCCTGAAAGTGCGAAATCCCAGATTGTCAATTTTGTAAGGAGCCTGTAAAAGCACGCCATTATAGTATGATGTGACCACCCCAAAGCTTCCATAAGCACCACCGTCAATGTCAATATCAGCATCTATAACCTGAAGTGTACCTTCCTTGTCTGCTCCTAATTCAACGGTCATCTTTGACGGATGTCTTCCATGATTACTCAAAAAAACTTCTTCTCGTGAAAATCTGACTTTCACCGGTTTCCCGCTTTTTCTGGCAAGATGAGATATAATTATTTCATGAGGGAAAGGATCACTCTTGCCACCAAAACCTCCTCCAATATATGGTTTGATAACCCGAACTTTATACAAAGGAACTTCAAGCACTTTTGACAAAGCCCGATGTAAATAATGTGGAACCTGAGTTGCTGTGATGATTGTCAATCCATTTTCATCCCAATAGGCTGTCGCGGCATGTGGCTCGGTAAAAGCGTGACTCACTCCTTCAAATTCGAAGCTCATTTTACTTCGAACTTCCGCGGATTCTAATCCTTTCTTCTGATCTCCAAATCGAAGTTCGGCTTTTTTGTGAATGTTGTTGTTGAATTTTGTATGTGCATGAATTTTTTCGTTTTCGCCGACATCATTAATGGAGTCATCAATGGTCAGGAATGCTTTTAATGGTTTATAACGGACTTTTATAAGGCTACACGCTGCCTTCGCGATTTCTTCTGTGTCCGCGGCAACGGCAGCAACAATTTCACCGATATATCTGGTCTTGTTGATGGCAAGGGCTGTTTCGTCCTGTGAAATCGGTAGCACTCCAAATTTTTGAGGCAACTCGGAACCAAGGCAAATAGCCCGTACACCCTGTAGTTTTTCTGCAAGAGATATATCAATGTGCTCAATGTGAGCATGAGGATATATACTACGCAGAAATTTGCAATGAAGTGCATTTTTAATTTTAATATCGTCAGCATATTCCGCTATACCTTGTACTTTTTTTACCGCCTCAATGTTTGGTCTGGGGACTCCAAGTGCTTTATTTTCTGGAGGTAATTGTGCTTCTGTTCCTGCGGCAAATTCTGCCACCGCTTCTATGATTTTTTTGTAACCGGTGCATCTGCAAAGGTTTCCTGAAAGTGCTTCTTTTATATCCTGAATGTCAGGCTTTGGATTGTGATTGACAAAATCTAAGGCAGTCATTACCATTCCCGGAGTACAAAAGCCACATTGAATGGCACCTTTTTCCACGAATTTTTCTTGCAGCTTATGCAATTTACCATTATTGGAAAGCCCTTCTATTGTAGTAATACTGGCTCCTTCGAATCGTAATGCCGGAGTGATACAACTTAAAACCGGCTGATCATTGGCTAATATGGTGCATGCTCCGCAACTACCTTGCTCACATCCGATTTTTGTTCCGGTCAAACCTATTTTCTCGCGAAGGACAGAGCTAAGCATCTCATGCTCCTTGATAAGAACTTGATATTCTTTACCGTTTACTGTCAGGTTTAAATGTTTCATCTCTTATTTGCCATTCTATGATCAGGTATCTGATATTATTTATTTTGATTTATTATGATTCTTTTAACTGATTAAGAGCAATAGGACTATTCCTCCAGCGGGTATTTTATTGGCATTGTATTAAATTCCGGCTCCTATGCTTTTCCCACCATCCACATAAATAGTTTGACCTGTAATAAAATTTGTTTTGTCTGATACAAGGAAGGAAACGACATGAGCGATATCTTCCGGCCTTCCCATAGTATTTGTTGGTTGGGCATTTATTAGTTTGTCTAAAACTTCTTTATCTAATTTTTGTGTTAATGGAGTATCAATTAATCCTGGTGCAATGGCATTGACCAGAACATTGTATTTACCAAGTTCAAGAGCCAGCACTCGTGTTAGTCCGATGACTCCGGCTTTTGATGCTGAATAATTGGATTGCCCCCGATTGCCTAGCCAGGCGCGGGAAGTGATGTTTACGATCCGGCCACTCCTCTGGACTTTCATAACTTTGGCTGCTTCACGGCACATGAGCCAGCTTGCTTTCAGGTTGACATCCATGACAAGGTTAAAATCCTCAATCGGCATATTCCATATCATATTATCTCTGATAATTCCTGCATTATTTACCAAAATGTCTATTCTTTTGAATTTATCATATAACGTTTGAAAGAGTTGAAGCACATTATTCTCATTGCTGCAGTCGCAATAAATAAACAGGGATTTTTCAGTGCCTAATTCAATTTCAGTATCTTTGCCTTCTGCTTTATTGATATCCGCAAGAATCACAAAGTAATCCTCGGAAGTGAGTCTTTTTGAAATGGCTTTCCCGATCCCATTAGCCGCTCCGGTAACAATTGCAATTCGCTTATTCATATATGTAGTGGGGGTTCAAAATTAAATTTTCGAAATCTTTTTTTGTTTCAGTATTTAATTCATTATCACTATCCATAAACAAGAAATAAAGCTTTTCTTTTTCGCTTTCATTCAGTATCATTTCCGCGCTTACAAATAATTCATCGTTTTCTGCTCCAATGTGATCCGTCAGGTCGTTCATGTAGGCCATTAGTGTTTTCTTCGCGTTTTTTAAGTCGGAATTTTGTAAGAATATTTCCGATTCGCCTAAGGCGTGGCGAAATTGACTATGATGATCTGTTAATTCATCCACTAAACCACCGGCGAGCATTTCGTTTTTGCTCCCAAGTATGTTGAAAAGAATATCTTCCTCTTTACGATGATGAAAGTTGTCCCCATACTCTTTGAAGAATTTAATGTACCACTGGATTTTTCCTGCACCAGAAACTAAATCATCAGTTGACAGGATTTGTTTTAGTTGTGAGATGGCCTTTAAAATAATATCATGCTCATGATACATTAATTCTATGGCTTTGGAGTGCATGCTTATGTTAATTTTACTGTTTGAAAATAGTACTTATAATCAAGTGGTGAGTTGATGTTCGCGAGAATTTTATGGTCGCCTGTGTTTACAATAACCTTTTGAAACAGGGTTAGCAGATGTCTCAAATTTATATTGTGGTCAGGAGTTCTTTTTATGTATGTAATAATTTTATTTGAAATTAAAATAGGGTGGCCACCTTTATCATTAAAATAGGGCACTGTATATCCACCCTTATTTTTGTATTCGTAAATTATGTTTAGTAAATATTGATCAATGAAAGGGTTGTCAATGTTTTGCAGAAAACAATAGTCGCAATCTTTCAAGGCGGAAAGACCTAATTTTATAGAGGAGAATCGCCCCTTTTCAGGAGATTCATTGATTATTAGAAGAACGTTGGGATGTCTTAAAGCCGACTTGATTTTAGTGGGGATTTGTTGTGCCAATAGGGGAGAGACGACAACTCCGAGCTGTTCAACTCCAAATCGAATATAAGTTTCAATTGTGTTTTCGAGAAAAGTGTTTTCGTCTTCAAATCGGAGAAGTGCTTTCTGGGTTCTCATTCTGGAAGAGTTTCCTGCCGCAAGAATTAGCGCTGATGTTTTTGAATCAGAAATCATTTCGATGAAAAATGTACTTGTTTTCCAATATTACTTAATCCAAGCAAGGCATCCTCTGTGCTGAATATCATTCGAATATTTTCTAAGTCACTGCAAGGCCGCTTACTTTCTTCCATGAGTTGTTCAGTAATCTTTAACGCAAGAGGCGCTTTTTGTTTCAGGATATGTGCTATGTTAGTAATAACTTCTGAATTTTTACTTAAATCAGCAGCATCAATCAGTTCGTTTATAGTTTGGTTCTCAAAAATAGTACGGATAGTATCCCATTGGGCAGTTAACTTTTTAGACTCTTTTCGTGGTAGCTTTTGTGATCCATTCATAAAGAGCATAGCTTCTGCCGGATCAACAATTGCGTCCACAAGCCCAATTGTTTGGGCGTCACTTGCATTCAGCATTTTACCCGTCATAACCAGATATTTTGCCAGTCCTTTACCAATTTTTTTCTGAGCACGGTATGTGCCGCATAATCCCGGAAAGATTCCTATTCCTGTTTCTGGAAAGGCTAAAGTCGCTTTAGGGGTAGCGATTATCATGTCTGCACACAGTGCTAATTCAAGGCCTCCTCCTAAAGTTGGACCGTTGAGAACAGCAACAACATTTTTACGTGATTTGTCAATTGCATCAAATATTTTTTGTCCGTAGTGGGTAAAGGCTATGATATCTTGAATTTGATTCGATTTAATTTTATTTATGAAAAACTTGATATCAGCACCTGCAACAAATGTTTTTCCAGATCCTGTTATAAAAATAGTGTCGATTGTATCGTCATTATCAGCCAATGAAAAATTTTCATGCAATTGTTGCATTGATTTTTCACATAAGGCATTTAGATTTTCAGGTTGATTCATCGTGATAACTGCAATGTTTTTATTTTTTTCCAGTGTCACTGATTCCATGTGCCAAAATTTTTCTCCTATGGATTTTGGCAACTCCATTTTATATTTCTTTGCAATCTGCCCAATTAATTGTTTTACTTCCTCTTCCCCGGTCTGACTCATTAGCTCCACTGGCCCTTTCTTCCATTTTAAACCAATTCTGCTGCCTCTGTTTATGTCGGTTGCAGAGCATACTTTTTCATCCAGTAATTGAGAGCAAATCAGAAAAATTACACCTAACATTCGCTCCTTAACAGTATTCCTTATACTGACTTCCTCGGAAATCTTTCCTTCCAGATTCCATTCTTGTTTAGAATCTGATTGCGATTTTAATTTCTTTGAAACAGTATAAAACGATCCGAGTGATTCCAATGTTTTTTGCGAATGGTATGCCACCGGGATGCCGGTTGCGTTCATCAATGCAAAGGGACCCATGCCTATGCCAAAAACTTTAATACAGACATCTTCAATAGTTGGGATGTTTGTCAGGTTTTCTTCGAGCATTCTTGTAGCTTCGTTAAGCCATGGTACAAAATATCTGTTTACAATGAAGCCATATGAATCCTTGCTGATAATAGCATCCTTTCCCGATAGAACAGAAAATGCTTTGGCGGATTCGTAAGTTTCCTGATTCGTAAGTTTCCCTGGAATAATTTCCACCAACCGGTTTTTGGCGGCATGGTAGAAATAATGTAATCCAATGAATCTTTCGGGGTGATTTAATTCGCCGGATAATTCCGTAACAGAGAAGGAGGATGTGTTTGTCGCTAATATTGTTTCTTTAGTAATAATTTTTTCCAGCCTTTTGAATAATTCCGATTTAGCTTTAAAATCTTCATAAATAGCTTCAATTATTAAATCACAAACATGTAATTCCTTCAGATCAATTGTGCCATGCAGCTTAGATAAATATCCGGTAATCTGTTCCTTGCTGAACACTTGCTTTTCCACACCTTCATTAAACGAAGTTGTTATACTTCCTAATCCAGTTTCTACTAATACATTGGTTTGGTCACACAGTATGACGTTGAAATTTTCCTGTGCAAATTTTTGCGCGAGGGCGGATCCCATTTTTCCGGCACCTATTACACCTATTGTTTTTATGTTTTTCATTATAGTTGATTTAACAATTCTCCCAAACCGCTTTTCTTTTTTCCAGAAAGGAATTAATTCCTTCATTGGCATCATTTGTTTGCATTAGTTGTTTTAAGTATAAATCTTCCAGTTGAGGTAAAAAATTAGTAAGAAGGTGATTAAATTTCATTCTGGATGCCTTTACAGCATACCTTAAAGAGGATGCACTTTTAGGCAGTATGTGCTGGACAATCCAATTTTCGGCATAATCGTCCAGAGCCGCTTTGTTTTCCAGAACCTCATTTACTAATCCCATGGTTTTTGTTTCTTCGGCAGAGTAGATTTTACCTGTAAGCAATATCTCTTCCGCTCTGGCTAAGCCAATTTTTTCTGGAAGAATGATAGAGGCTGGGGGCGGGAAAACACCAAGTATAATTTCTGGTTGTCCAAGTTTGGCGGTTTTATCGGCAAAAATAAAATTGCACATAATTGCCAGCTCCATTCCTCCGCCTAAACAATTTCCACTAATTTTCGAAAGCGTAGGTATGGATAAAAGTTTTAATGCATAAAATAGTTGATGAAACGAACGAATCATTGTTGGTGCAGAATCTTTTTTGTGCTCTTCTACACTTGCTCCATACGAATAGTGTTTTCCGGAACCTTCAAAAGTAATAAGTTTGACCTCTTTTTTTTCTTTGATAGTTTGTAAAACGAATGATAGTTCATCCATCATGATGGAGTCAAGAACATTCCCTTTACCATCATTCAGAATTATTTGAGCAACTTCGCCATTATGTTGATATTCGAATTTAATTTTTTCCAATTTCATTCTTTTTCATTTTATACTGTGGAGATATATTTTTGATCATTTCATCATTCCATTCTTTCCCTTCTGAAAGTAATTGGCGTAGTTTAACAAAGTCAACTTCGCGATTATCTTTAGGCCCTTCGTTGAATGCTCTGAAACCCGCTTTGGCTTCTGTCATCATATTCAATGCAAGCCACTCCCGGCTATTTTCTTTATTTTTATCCCAATGTTCAAGCTTCTTTTTTCTTAACTCACTAATAGTTTTATTGGTGCAATTGGGAAATGTATAAAGAAGTTTTGTTATTAATTTATTTACCGCTTCATCCAGAAGTGAAAGATCAATCTCACCCATGGCCATTACCTCTTTTCCTTTAGAAAGTGCTTCTCCTGTCTTTGAAGCGCCAAATATGATTTTTCCATATTCATCTATCCATCGATCGGATATAACTAGTGGATTGGGGATAAACTTTCCGGCAACTTTCAATGCAGGAACTACTTCGGATATAAGGCCATACATATATGCCTGATGTGCTGACCAAGGTTCGCAAAGTGTTAACGACTGCATGGCTCTTTCTATTCCAACAAATAGATGAAGGAAATCAGTGGCACCTCCAATCGCCGCACTTCCATGTTTTGGACCAGCCTGACCGAATCTGGCTAAATCGGTGGCTATTGTGAAATCCGCCGCCATTCCGATTTCTTGCCCTCCGGCGATACGCATTCCATTCACCCGGCATATGACCGGTTTCTCACAAAATAAAATTGTACTCACCATGTCATTGAATAAACGCATATACTGAGAGTATTCTTGTGGATTTCCTGAATAGTACTCGGCATACTCCTTCGTATTCCCTCCGGTGCAGAATGCTCTGTCGCCAACCGCTGTGAATACTACCGCGACGACACTGCGGTCATTGGATGCCTGCCTGAATGCCAGAATTATTTCTTTGACCGCTCTTGTGGTGTAAGAGTTGAATTGCTTTGGGTTATTTAGATATATCCATACATTAAACAGCCCATTAACTTGACTCCCGTCTGATTCAAGGCAGGGTTTTTTTTCATAAATAATATCCGTGTAAGTAGTGTCAATAAGATTGTGGTTGTTTAATGTTTTCATGCAGTTTTATTTTAAACAAAATCAGGAATTAAAACCGGACGCATAATGTAATGATGCTCCAGTGTATTTTGAAATACTTCATTTATTTTTGACATGGGAATGGTTTGTACAAACTGATCTATTTTTAGTTTGTCATCCGCGATGAGTGCAAGTACTTCCGGGTACAACTCCGGCTTACAACCCCATGTTCCGATAAGTTTAGCGTCGAAGGCCATCAGATTGCTTAAGCGCAGTTCCAGCTTATCCATTGTAAATCCAACAATGGAAAGAGTGGAGGCATAGGTGATTAAATTAAATGCAAGATCCTGGCCGGCCCTTGTGCCGGAAAATTCAAATATTTTCCAAGAATAATCAGGAGCTCCAATTTCCTTTGCCAGATCTCTTATTTTTGATTTGATGGATTTTAATTCCAACCCTTTGGTGTTTAGTACCGCGTCAATATTATGCTCTTTTGCTCTATTTAATTTTTTATCATCAATATCAAGGGCGATTACTTTCGCTCCTTTGATTTTTGCCAACAAGGCGCCATAAACTCCGACACCACCAACTCCAATGATGATGGCAAGATCACCTTTCTCCAATTCAGACTTTTTAATTACCTGATAGGGTGTTGATATTGCATCGGCTATAACGGCCAGTTGTTCCAATGAATATTTTTTCAATATCGCATCCGGAACAGTACACAAATAGCGATGTGGAACAACAATATGGGATGCAAATCCTCCATGAAAATCGTTGCCTGGCATTTTCTGGTTTCTACAGATATTGCTTCTCCCATTTTTGCATAGTTCACATTCACCACAAGGAAGAACCGCAGGAACAATCACATTTTTTCCTTTCAATGCCGGAGGGCCTTCCAATACAGTTCCACTAATTTCATGTCCAAGCGTTAGAGGTAAGGCATGTTTTGTTTTCACACCTGAATGCCAGAAACTCACGTCAGTGTGACATACTCCACAACCGGCAATTTTTACCAATGCTTCGTCTTCTTTTAATTCCGGAAATTGTATTTTTATCAACTCAAACAGCTTTCCAGGTTCTGTCATTTGCCATTGATAAATCTGATTTTTCATTTTTAGATAGTTATATTTTCAAAGAGAATAGCTGTTCCTTGTCCGCCACCAATACAAGCTGAAGCAATTCCATATTTAATATTTCTTCTTTTCATTTCATTTGAAATGGTGAGCGAAAGTCTGGTACCAGTGGCTGCAAGGGGATGCCCTAAGGCAATGGCTCCTCCGTTTACATTTAATTTATTTCTGTCAATGTTTAACTCTATTTCGCAACCTATGATCTGTGCGGAAAATGCTTCATTGATTTCAAACAAGCCGATATCCTCTATTTTCAGTCCGGTTAACTCAAGCAATAGTCGTATTGCGGGAACAGGGCCCAATCCCATCATCTTTGGATCAATACCGCAACTTGCAGCCGCCACGATTCTGGATAGTGGTATAATTTTATTTTTATCTGCATATTTTTTTGTGCCTACTATCACACTGGCAGCTCCATCAACTATTCCACTGCAATTACCGGCGGTAAGAACGCCGATTTTTGAAAAAACCGTTGGCAGCTTTGCCAATGCTTCAAGACTGGTTTGGCGCACATGTTCATCTGACTGAAAAACGCCGGCTCCGGAAGGTAATTTAACTTTCCTTGGTTGAAGTCCATCTATTTCAAAGGTTCTTGAGTTTACCGGGGTGATTTCTTCTTCAAATAATTTATTGACCTTTGCTTGCATAGCTCTGTCAAATGAAAGTGCCGCGAAATCATCGCATTGCTGACGGCTTATATGGTGTTTTGTAGCCACGTTTTCAGCGGTATATCCCATTGGATATCCGGCGGCAGTATCATCAAGGGCCTCCCATAGCATGTCCTTGAATACAGGTTTTCCAAGTGGATATCCCATTCGATTTCCAAAGCTGACAGTAGGCGAAAGCGACATGTTCTCCGTGCCACAGCAAAGAATTACTTCTCCCTTCTGGAGCATTATTTGTTCTGAAGCTGTAATAATGGTTTCAAATCCGGATCCGCAAATTCTCTGTACCATTAAGGATGGAACACTTATAGGAACACCGGAATAAAGAGAGATAAACCTTGGTAAAAAATAAGCATCTCCACAGCTCTGCCCAATATTCGCTATGATCGATTGATTGATGTCATGCGCCTGAATACCGCATTTTTCTATTGCTGCTATACTGGCAAATATCCCAAGATCAATCGGAGATACCTGTGATATAGTTCCGCAGTATTTCCCAAATGCCGTTCTTGCACCGTTCAGAAGATAGGTATCTTCAAAAACAATCCCGATTCCCTTCGTATTATTATAGAATCCTTTAACCATAAGTTGTTATAAAATTTCTGTGTCTTCTGTAGTTTTCATTTTCTCTTTTTCTTTGGCAATAATCGCAGCGCCATAGGAAGCAACAAATTGTGGCTGGTCAATGATGTGAATAGATGTATTCAATCGTTTTTCCAGTATTTCTTTAAGATAGGGGTGATGTGCAATAACGCCTCCGATCATCACGATAGGAACGCTGGTATCCAAACGCATTTTTGACACCCGATTCGCGATAGATATATAAATTCCTTTAGTGATATCCGGTAGGGGTACTCCTTCAAAAAGCCAACTCATGATTTCTGTCTTTGCGAAAACTGTACAAAAACTATTCAGTTCCTTTTTGAATTCTGATTGACGGGCAAGTTGGCTCATCTCTTTCACATTGACTTCAGCTCTTTCAGCTATTTCAGTGATGAAGGAACCTGTACCTGCAGCACATTTATCGTTCAAATAAAAATTGTCAACATTGTTGTTTTCATCGCAATGGATTATTTTAATGTCTTCCCCTCCTATATCTATGATGCATTTTTTCCCGCTGAGGTATTTCGAGACACCTGCATTGGCACAGTTAATTTCTGTCTTTACCATCTCAGCTTCCACGAAATATTTTCTCCCGTAACCCGTCGCGCAGCTTGACTGAATGTTGTATTCGGTATGTATGGCATCAAGCACATGTTTAAAGGCTACTTTTTCGCGGTTCAATGTTTTTATCGCTGTTTGAAATAATACGTTCTCATCTTCATCAATTACACAAAATTTCATGAAGGCGGAACCCAAATCAACCCCCAGATAAGCCGCTTGGTTTTTTGATTTCTTGCCATCAGGCTTTGCTCCATTTGAAACAACGTCTGATTTTTTTTTAAAAATCAATTCCGGACTTGCATGTAACATTGCATTCGTACTCTTTTGAGACATTGCCCTTACCATATTGGTGAAGGACAGGTTCAGCGCGGTGCGGATATAATGCTTTCTGCCGTATTCAACAATCTTTCCATTAAAATAATCAATTTCAGTTGGGCGATTATTCATAAGATCCACTGCCAGTGAAGGGAAGTGGTTCCCGGCCTTTTTTAGATACCGGATACATTTACGAATGAAATCATCTTCAAAATAAATTTTTTCCTTTTCAGCCACTTCAACAGCTTCTTCAATTACTTGTTGTATAATTTCAACCGTATCCGGAATTTCCATGGCATCCTTCATTGTCATCCTTCCGATTCCACATAATGCACTCAAAGAAGAATTTAAAATCGTTTTCTCCCATACTTTTTTAATCATTTCAAAAGACGATATGGCTTCTGTGTCCGCTTGTGCATTATTCAAGCTCTCAGCGATAGCTATTGCAAGTTTTGTTTTACTGTCATCGATGGAAGCAATATAATTTGGTGGGATGAAAAAAGTGTATCGGATTCGATTAGATGCGATGATGTTGCCGGCAAAGTTGATGACCATTCTTAATACATTACTTTCCCCAAAAATATCTGTAAGGATATTTTCCGTATCAATTCCGTTTTGTGCACTAACGACAACTTGTTTTTCTTCATTGAAAAAAGAGAACACATCATTTGCGCATTCTTTAGTTTGATAACTCTTTAAAGCAAAAATTAAAATATCCGGTTCGTATTTTGAAAATTCCTTAACATCAGTGATGATATTTTTAAAGGTTATGTGTTTGTCAATGATGCCTTCGAAAAAAACGCCTTCTTTTCGGAATACATTCATTTTAATTTTATCCTTATCGCATATAATTACTTCGCAACCTGCATCTTGAAAATGCATCGCCAAAATGGATCCTACGGGTCCCATTCCGATAATGCCGATTTTAAATTTCGAATAATCCGGTATTTCTGAAGTTTTCATTGTTGAACCGTATGTTTCTTTGCATCTATCTGTTCAAGGAATGTTTCGATTTTTGTAATACTTTGTCCTTCGGAGAAAAATCGTAAATCACAAAGGTCTCCTTCGATTACCAAAGTTGGTATTTTATATTTTTCCTTTATTCTTAATGGCATTCCGAATTTGGCATTGGAATTATTAAAGCAGGTCTTTGTATCATGAAAGACTATTCCATCAATACGATAATCATCTACCCATTTTTTCAGCATTTCCATTTTCACACTTTCGCTACGGTTGATAAATAATTGGGTATAAGCCAGTGCGGAGCTTTCAAAGGGTTGCCTTTCGTCAAAGTCATCAAATATCCAACTGTTGCAATAGGTCGAGGCAACTACCGCGGCATTGTTTTCTTTGAATAAATCCGACATCATCCTTAGTTTGCCCCAAATCGGCATTCCTTCCCAAAATATGCGACTATTTTCTTTTTCAAGAAATCCTTGTTTGTTTTTGTTGTACTCCGTCAATTCTGCAAGAAGCTCTGCATAATAATCGTAAGCGTCCTGCCGCCCTCTCAAAACGACGATAGGACCCATATGTATCACGCCGTCAAAGAATGAAATAGGTGCCGGACTCACTCTTGCTGTTTCTAATACTTTTTTCCATAGCAAGGTCGCTTCCTTGCTAATTCTCAGAACCTCCCTGAATTGATCGATATCAAATTCATTTCCTGAAGTTTTTTCGCAAATTGGAATAATTGATTTGAATTGTTTCACAACTAAATCAATTACATCTTGATTTACCTCATTAAGATGTCTTGGCGGATGAATTCCTGCAATAGGACAATTAAATTGTGTCGCGTAAAAGGTAAACCAGTCTTCTACCTCCCGGCATTGATTCGTATTGTACACGATCAAATCCGGTGTTGGAACAGCAGATAGGCCATAGTGTTTTTCCAGTGGAGTCTTTCCAGACAGGAATGCTCCAATATCACTTGTAGTGTAGGAGCATATATGATTGGAATAACCATTTTTGATTGAGGCTGGGATGAAATCCATCGCGGTTCTGGTGGACCCTAAAAGTGCACCATGATTTTCCGGAAAATAAACTTCGAATCCAAAAGAACGTAGTAACTCTGCCGGACCCACACTGGTACACCATGCTACCGGTTTTTCCTTTGTTAGGAATGACTGGAAGTAGCCGTCCATCAATATCTTTAACTTCTCTTTGCATTTTATTTCAAACATATCATCTTGTTTTGGCGGTGTCTAAACGGATGATGAAAACTTCTTCTTTTAATTCATTTTTTTCGCCATGTAAATTTTCCAGATGTGCCTTATAAATATTCATTACATTATTAGGAGCCACTTTCATGGATGGCGTCAACGTACTATTTTCAATGCTTAATTCATCATCAATGATAATCGCTGATTTTATTTTTGAGAATTTTTGCCCTATACCACAATTGGCGTCATGAAGACAACCATGTAAGCATTTGCCCAACTCCGCAAGATTTCTTGGGCAAAAACATCCTTCAACCGGCGAGATTTCATAGGTTGGGTTTTGTAACAATTTTTTATTGGGAAATAATATGGCCACTGGATATTCCTCTCCGCTGCCTGATACAATAGCAAAAGAAATGTAATGGCATTTTGCCATGATAAGTGCTTCCATCTCTGTGGCTATAACTTTCTCTCCATTGGATAGTTTGAAAATGCGATCTTTACGGGTAATTAATTTTATTCCTTCATCCGTAATTTCTCCAATATCACCTGTTCTGAACCATCCATCTTCTGTAAAAATATTTTTATTGGCTTCGTCATTTTTAAAATAACCTTTCATTACGTTAGGTCCCATAACCTGTATCTCATTGTCGTCAGAGATCCGGATACTCACCCCGGGAATGGGTTTACCAACAATACCTTTTGATCTTTTTATTCCTGGATGAGTGAGCGTGCAACAAGGAGATGTTTCCGTAAGACCCCATCCTTCTATTACTGGAATATTTCTTTTTTCAAATTCTTTAGTTAAACTTTCAGGTAAGGTTGCCGCTGCAGTAAAAACAAATTTTAAATCGGGATGAAAAAACTGTGCTTCTACCTCAGGGTTTTCTTTTAATATTTCGAAAAGAGCTTGATAAATTTTGGGTACACTAAAAAAAACAGTAGGTTGAATGATTTTCCAGTTTTCAATAATGCTATTTACATTCTTTCCATAGCTTGATTCCAGTGAATAGGTCGCTCCATGAGAAAGAGCATTGAATAACTCAAATATCCCTCCGAAGCTGTGATGCCATGGTAAATAGGATAGAAATCGATCATTCTCATTGATATTCCACCAGCCAAGTGCATCCAAACCGGCTTGTTGGGATAGTATATTTTTGTGTGACAATTGTACACATTTAGGAATGCCCATGGTACCGGAGGTATACATGTTCAGGCAATTGTCATCGGGGGATGCATGAATGTCGAGTGAAATAGAAGAATCGCTTCTTTCTTCCAGGAGATGAGTGAAAAGCTCCAGCCTTCCTAAACCCGGGTAACTTTCGATTGGATCAAAAACAATGATTTTATTTAAACCTAGGTTTGATGAAAGATTTCGTAGTTGATATTCTCCTGATACCGCCAGGTATTTCGCTTCAGAGTGTCGGATTAAAAGTTCAGCGGTTTCTTGCGAAAACCATGCGTAGATAGGAACCGCAATACCGCCTATGGACATCACCGCCAATTCCAGTTCGAGCATCTCCTTTCTGTTGGGTGAATAAAAAACCATTTTATCACCTTTTGAAAAACCCAGTTGTTTAAGATTACCGGCGATATTCAGAATGTCATTGTAAATATCTGTCCAGCTGATGCCTTCATAATTTTCTTTGACCTTTTCCTGATAAACTATTCTATTGGAAAACCGCTGTGTATTAGTTTTCAATAGGCTTGCAATATTCGGGAAAGTGCTGCTTAATTTCTGACTGGATTGAAGTATGTTCATTTGTCAATTATTGGTTCCCTACTTCGGCTTTTTCTATTAGTTTGTAATGACGGTAACCACCCCATATCGCCGCGCCAATAGCACCTGCATAAATGGAATCCGGAGAAGCTTTAATTTCAAACTTCTTACTGCTTTCCTGAATGTTTTCATTGAGAGCTTGAATCATCCCGGTATTCAAGGCCATTCCTCCGGTTAAAATGATAGGAGAATCTGATTTGAGTGAACTTAACAGCTTGACAATTCTTGATGCGATGGAAAGATGAATACCTTTTATGATGTTCGGAGTGCTAACTCCTCTGGATACCATATTAATGACATCAGTCTCTGCCAGAACAGCACAAATGCCTGATGATACCTCCGGGTTGTCCGAACTGATGGATACCTCTCCAACTTCTTCAATTGATAATCCAAGATACCTCGATATGTTTTCCAGAAACTGCCCTGAACCGGAAGCGCATTGCCCTGTCATTTTATAATCAAGCACACGTGCATCACTCCCAACTTTTATAGCCCGGACAAATAGTGCGCCCATATCTACGACTGTTCTTGCTTCGGGAAACAGAAAGTGAGCACCTTTCGCGTGAGTGGTCATTCCATAAAAATGCCCACGTTTTTTTTTGACTAAATCACCTTCTCCCGTTGAAGCGAGATAGGCTATATCATTATATTTTAATTTATGCTTGGTAAGCATGGTTTGTACCATCTCATCAGCAACAAAGATGGGGTCACGCTTTCTGATCTTTTCAGTTTGCTTGTCCAGAATTTCCGGCTCATCGGAATATTTCATTAAAATTAGTTTGATGAAATTACTTCCAACATCGATACCCATTGTTAAAATAGTTTCCATAGTCTCAACTTTGATGGTTTAGGCGGTTGCCGGTTTTTCTTGAACGGAATTTTGTTTGTTGGAAGGTACAATGGCTTGCATGTTTCTTCTGGCGAACATAGCCCCACCCATGGCTCCCATAAATATGGAGTCAGTATGAATATTGATTTTAATTTTATCGCCGTAATTTTCTTTTACCAGATCTGTAAGATGCTTTACAACTGATAGATTTCGTGCCACCCCACCCGTAAATGTAAATTCATTGAACACACCTCCTGAACGTGCGAGCAAAGACATCGCACGCATGACAATTGCTTTATGTAGCCCACCAAGAATATCTTCCCGTTTCTCTCCAAGATTTGTCAATTCCCTCAATTCCGCTCCGGCAAAAACAGTGCAGGTAGAACAGATGGTTACTTCTTTTTCCGCTTTCATAGCTAAAGGTCCCAGTTCATTCAATGATATACTCATCTCATCAGCTATATAACCCAGATATCTTCCGCAACCGGCGGCACATCTGTCGTTCATTTGAAAACTGGTAACCAGGCCGTATTGATCCACCTGAATGGCTTTTGTATCCTGACCACCAATGTCCAGTACCGTTCTGGTATTCGGGAAAAAGGCATGAGCACCAAATGCATGACAAAGGATTTCTGATCGGATACAATCGGCCGGAAATGGCAACAGTGCCCTGCCATAGCCTGTTCCTGTCATGTTTTCAATTTGAAATTCTATGTCGGTGATTTCATCCACATGAGTTCGGAGTGAACTGGAAACATGATCGAACTCACCTTTGAGCAAATATAATTCAACATCAAAATCATCATCATCTACAATCTTTGTATTCTGTGGCAAATCAGGAAGATTGTCATATTTTTCTTTCAAGACGTTCATGGCCATATGTACCAAAGCCTTGAAATCAAAATTTATAATTTCGTTTTCTGCAGGTGTAATACTTTTGTCCCATACCGTCATCAAGGGTTCAAAAAAACTTGAGTCAAGTTTATTGACTTCTTCATTGTATCTTTCCGATACAATATCTCTGAAGAATTGATTTTTATCACTAAGATTTTTATATAAATATTCGTATTTAATTTTGGGTTTGAAAGCCCTTCTGATATTCCTTAGTTGCTCAACCATCTTTGACCTCGTTTCTTCGTCTTTGAAAAAACTTTCACAGGTAGTAATCAGTTTTTCTCCCAGATTGTCCAGTCTCACCTTGAATTGTTCGTATTGAAATACATTTTCCAGATCCGAAATGTATTTTCTATACTCAGGTTTCTGTTGGATTTCAGTGTCAAGCTTTTTTTTGAGTATGGAAAATCGGGCATTATATATAGCCTCCATTCGTGCAATGTCGGCGGCTACATTATAATTGGCACGGGTGTTCGTGATTCCACGACCAATAATTTCATCTTTGTCATTGATGATTACAGCTTTGGATGTTGTCGAACCTAAATCAACTCCGAGATAATACTTCTGCATGTCTTCAGTTTATGAATTATTTTATAATTTCTTGTGACATAATTAATTTTCTTTGCTCCAGCATTTGAAAATATGATTCAAGTCTGTTCTTAATGTTTGCATAGGAGAAATATCTGGGATCTACAAGATCTGATTCAATGAATCCTACAGGAACACTCAGCCTTTGTTCAATTTCCCGCATCATCAACAACTGTCCTGCTGAGAATGAATTGCAACTCTTAATTGAATTGATAAGGAAGCCGTCTGCTTTATATTCTTTTATATACTTTTCGATCAAGTCCACTCGTTGTGGCAGATTTAAATTAGTGTAACATCCCATGCAATATCTTGACATGGTTTCCAATGGATGATCCGGGTCATGACGAAATCCCTGATCATAGACACCGCCAACCTTTGTATAAGTCGACGCGACGATGACTGCTCCCATATCATAAAATATTTTCCAGAACTCCCGGAAGTTGGTCCAGTTTGGAGGCCCTTCCACTACCAGCCTGAATTTTTCTTCTTTCATTTCACCTTCCGGCGTGACCGGTCCCAGCCCTTTTTCAATCCTGTCTTCCACCTCAGAGAGCAGTTCCTTGTAGTACTCAACGGCTTCTTCTGTGCCTCTGAATGCGGAGAAAATAGGACCCATATAATACACTCCTGCGAAATATGAATCAATAGGTGAGGGTGTATGCTTCGCGGATTCTAGTACTTTGACCCAGTAATCTTCCGCTTTTGCTGAATTGGATAATATTTTGGATAGTTTTTTATAATCCAGTTTTTTTCCGGCCACTTTTTCCATTCTTGGAATCACGTCGTTTTTTAATTGCTTTGTCATGTATTCCACCATATCATCCGTAATTTCTCCGTTCTCCTGATATGGCGTATGAAGCATGATGATTTCAGCATTCGGATAAATTTTTTCCAGGTTTTCAAACCATTTCATAAATGTGAAACAACCTGTATAGCTCAATAATAAAATGTCGGGTTCGGGAATCTTTTCTCCGGTAGGCCCGATATTTCCATTGAGCATCATGCCGATATCGCATTTTACATAGGTGCAGACATCTTCGGAATGTCCATATTTTTCGGCATCTTTAATAAACGTCCCCGATTGTTTTCTCATGCCTGATTGCAAGGCATTGATTTCAGGATACACGGGCAGGAGATCAAGAGCAAGAATTATTTCTGTAAGATTTCCGGGAACAAAAGTATAGACGACTTTTTTCCCTGTTTCTTTTGCAGTACCTAATTCTTTAAACAGATTGCTTAGCATCTGTTTTTGAATGATCATGCTTTTTTCTTTAATTGCTTCTTTAGGATTGCTCATAGCTTTGTTTATACCCATAGTTTTATAGAATCAGCAAAGGTGCCGGCTTGTTCTTTAATGACTTTAAATTGTCCTGTATTTTCATGGAACTGAAAATTAATGTGGTTTATATTTGCTTCATCACAGGCTTTTTGAAGTGTTGGTCTATCCAGTAAAGCCGGATCACAAAAACTCGCCGCACAAAAGATTACCCCATCAGCGTTTCTGGATTTTACCTTATTTATTAATTTTTCCGCTTTCGGGTTTACTATGTCATATAATGCGGATGAAGCCACGCTTTGGTATAAAAAAGCTTTCACAAGTTCATCGAGTGGATCTTTTGATTGATCATTGATATCTCCCTGAATCCATCGTGAACCAAGCATAAAATCATCATCCACGATAAAACATCCGGCCATTTCAATTGATTTGATTAGTCCGATTGGAGGTTGTTCACAAAATGATCCGCTGAGAATAACACGGATATTATCCAGAGGCTCTCCTAAATCCAGCTGCAACTGATCCAGTGTATCTATAAGAATTTGATTATGTTTCTCAACAGGAATTACCATTCCGGCGCGAATAATAAGATATAAATCGGCAGCGGATATACGCCATGGATACTTTTGCCGCTGATCGTATAATTTTTCTATGAGCTGCCTGTTAGTGTTAAATAGGGAAATGGCATGATTGAGTTTCTGTGTTGTAACCTTCACACCATTTATGGCGTGCATATCTTTTATAATTATTTCTAACATTTCTCTATAAAATGTGCCACCTATCTTATAGTTGAAATTTTGAGGATAATCAAAGTAACGATTGAATTTCCCCTTTTTTATTAATTTGAACATTCCCGAAAGGTTGCGGACGCAATCGCAAATAGCCGGAAATAAAAAGCCATCAAATTCATCAAAGCTTTTATCTAAGGCCATTTCGATAATTCCGCGTGGCAGATGGCATATATAGGATTGGTAATAGGCATCACCTTTAATAATTTGCTTATGGTCACCGGCTCCAAACGTACCTACTCCCAGTCCGTTCGCGGCATGTATAATTTCCCTTGGAATATAAATAGGCAGATAGCCTACCAGAATTCTGTCAGCGGCTTCTTTTTTCCATTTTTTTGCATAGGAAAAGTTAAGATCAAATGACAATTCCTTTGCGTGATCGATTATTTCTTCCAGTTTATTCATGGACTGCTTTCTTTTTTAGTTGCACTTGGTTGCTTTTTTGTACTTAATTGTTCACCCTTTTATCCCGGAATTTTCTATGGTTTTTGAAAAATATTCAAGGAATAAGAATATTTTTGAGATCGGGATTTTAGGGTGACACCCAATTTATACGTTTTCGTATAATTATTGCCGGACACATTTGATTTCTGATTATTTAGAATGATTTTGTGAACAACTTTTGTCGAAGTTATCACTTTTAGCATAATTACTTTTTATGATAACGTAATCAGAAACATGAATTTTGTCATTTTCTTATTGCCTTAATCGTATTATCCCAAGGCAAAAAAATCTAATATTGGTTGGAAGAGAATTTGAAATATGAACCTTCGCGGGGTAAGTTAGGGAGTAATTCTTTTCTGACAGATTCTTAATGGTTTCTGAATTCTGAATAGGTATTCCTAAAAGATCAGATGGATTGGTTGAAAAGTTTTTTTGTGTCTAAGCTAAGAGGGAAATCTTCAGGATTGTTTATAAAAAAAGCATCGGTTCACAAACCGATGCTTTTTTGACTTTGTTATTGGCTTCAATTACTCCTTTGCCTTAATAATTTTAATTGTCTTCTTTTCTTGTCCGCTGACGATTGTAACATAATACATTCCTGTTGAAAGATCCTCTCCAAATTCAAAGGAGTCAGATGTGTTTTTATACTCCCTGACAAGTTTACCTGTCAAATCGAATATCAGAACATCCGCTGTCTCTCCTGGGTAAGGGTGCATAAAAGTGAATTTGTCCGAAGATGGATTTGGATAAATACTTACCTCATTGCTTGTGCTGATTTGTTCCTGAGGTGCTATTGAAGCAAGTCTGAGGCCACCACCCGGTTGTGAGAATTTTACGATTTCAAAATCAGGTGTTGTAAAAATTTCAGTAATGGCAAGGTATACATCGCCACCGGATGAAACATACACATCATTTACCTGATTCTCCTCTGTCCTTATTGTATTTCCGGCCTCAACCCATCTTAGGTTGCCATCCACACCATCTACTTTTGTTATTGTCCATCTTCTTTCATTTGAAGCAAAGCCGCCATTATTACCATATCCACCAATATAAACATTTCCATATTGGTCCAGGGAAGCGCAAACCGGCGCTTCATTAATTCCTGGATTACTATACCCAGGATCGTTGGGATAAGTCTTAAACAATTCAGCCCCAGTATTGCGATTAAGTTTTGTCACCAATATTCTGTCAGTTTCAGCAGCTGGATTTACATTGTAAAAATCTAATTTGTGTACGACCAATACCGGATTTTGCGCTGGATCAACAAGCAGTTTAACTTCATGCTGACCGGAAGAGCCACTGCCTCCGGTGACTAGATGTTTCCATTGAAAAAAACCTAACACATTGAATTTTGCTACAGATACGTTTGTCCCCATGCTGCCATAGGCAGCAATTTCACCGGATACGTAGACATTACCTACTGCATCGACTGTGAGTAAATCTACATTATCTCTGTTTCCATCAGGGCCATTCCAATTTGTTGCCCATATAAAACTGTAGGAGGAGATACCAAATTTTACAATTCGCATATCATCATCACTTGCTAAACCATCAATCCCTCCAACTACCACATTGCCGGCATTGTCTATGTCCATTGCTTTAGCTTCACGGCCTGAACTTTCCGAACGAGCCCAAATGACAGCACCGTTACTGTTGCGGTAGCAGCGGGCATAAAATCCTCCCGCAGCCTGACCACCTGTGTAAACCTTTCCTGATCCATCTATTTCCAGTCCCACAGGTCTTTCCGAGAAATTCTTTTTCCATCTCTGAACTGCATCCCTTCCATATTTTAAAATGCTATATATTCCGGTAGATGTATTAATACAAACGATAAATGTATTCAGGCTTTCATCTCTCTTCATAAAAAGTACCGGACCGGGTAATACTGTATTGCCTGTTCTTGACCATTGCCAGGTGCCATTGTTATGATATTTTCTCGAATACAATTTTAATCCTTCCGGCTTCTGAGTGGTACCTGCAACATGAATGTAATTGCTTCCTTCCGGATTGACGATTAAGGCTCTGTCAGTGTTTCCGTTGTCTTTGAAATAACTCCATTCATCCATTACTTGTGCTTTTATACCCAGTGAAATAAACAGGGCGAATAAAAGGAGGAACATTTTTTTTGTAAGTGTTTTCATGGCTCTAAATTTTAGGATTGATACGAATTAATGAAATAAAAGTAATAAAACTAATGATTAATATCACTCTGGTTTTTTTGCCGGCCGGGTGTAAACAGGAAAGCAAGGTTATACTCTGTTTAGCGGAATCTTGGCATACGGATTGTGCCTAATTCCGCACGATACCCTTGAAATTAAGATGACTCACATTTTCACCAATGAATATTGAACATTCACGGAATATCGACAATTTCTGTCTGGATTAAATCGCTAAAAACCTTTTTGGGAGAATCAATGCAATCGGCTTATGCTTGATAAGATTCATCAAAAGGCTAATATTATTTTCAATTTTAGAAGTGCCCATAAGTTTCTTGCGGTATTACGCGCTTTGCATTATTGATTTCGTATATTACACTTAACAATAACGCACACAATATTTTTGAATTGCTAACTGGTAAATCGAAAAAATGAAATCTCTTAAATGGTTTCTCTGTTGATGAAATATTTGATCAGACATTAATTAATAATTCAAGCATGAAAACACAAGCTGCTTTATTAAAAGTTTCCCTACTCGCGGTATTACTGTGTTGTAACGGGAAATTCGGCATTGCACAGAATTTCAACTGCTATATCGCAAATGACCATTTAGTTTCTCCTACAGTCTTCGAATTGGATGTTTATGTTGGAACTCAGAGTGCTGACTTCTTATTAAAAACAGTTCAGAATGCTGTTACATTTAATCCAGGTTTTTTCGCGAGCGGATCAAATAGTACGATTCAAATGGTAGCCGGTTCCAGTCAGATGAACAGCTATACTCCCTCAACTCTTCAATGGATTGCAACTGCTCCGGGATTTCAGTCAGGTGCAAACACAGGTACAAGTTGTGGAAATGGAACTTTAGTTACTGCCGCAAGCCCAATCAGAGTGGCTACTTTTCGTATATTTAGCAGTCTTCCTTTTAATTGTGCTGCTCCAAACCCTAACATGGTGAAGACAGGGGATGCCAGTCCTCCCGGAATGGCGATGAAAATGGCGATTACTCGTTGGAGTTCTACAGACTGTTCTACAACTGCTACTATTGGGATGAATGGAACCTATACTCAGTTTGTGCAGCAAACTTTATATACTAATGTCAACAACTTGCATCCTGCAATTATCAGTCAACCTACGGCCGCTTCGGCATGTTCAGGGTCAGGAATTGCCAGCTTTTCAGTGAGTGCAAATGGAAATGGAACATCAAGTTCTGTTAATTACCAGTGGTTAGATGACGGAGCCCCTCTTTCAGAAACTACTCCTTTCAGTGGCACTAGTACATCAACTTTAACAATTACAGGAACTACCTTGTCTTCAACTGGTCATTTTTATTCTTGTGTTGTTTCACAATGTTCTCCCGATTTATCAAGTACTTCTTCCAGCGCGATGCTGACAGTAAATCCCTTGCCAACTATCACTTTAGCTACTAACCCTGTTGTCTGTCTTGGTGCAACATCGGCTAATTTGCAATATACCGGAACCTCAGCTTCTCCCGATCAATACAGCATTGACTTCGACACGGCAGCCGAACTTGCAGGTTTTACAGATGTAGCGTTTACTTCTTTGCCAGTCTCCCCATTCATCATTACAATTCCCGGAAGTGCTATTGCGCAAACTTATAGTGCTACACTTACAAGTAAAAATACAGTTACAGGTTGCATCGGTCAGGGCTCAGCATTTTCGCTAACGATCATTGAAGCGGGAACCTGGTTGGGCACTACCAATTCTGACTGGCACACTTCTTCCAATTGGTGCGGCGGAGTTCCTGATTCTTCAACGGATGTGCACATATTAT
>CAYHFJ010000002.1:0-68464 GCA_964355885.1 uncultured Flavobacteriales bacterium | reverse complement strand
AACAACATACTATGCACAGAATGGAAACTTCTGCAATAATCAGGTAAGGACAGCCGTTACAGCGACCATTAATCCATTACCGTCAGTTAATTTGGGATCAGATGTTACCGCATCAACTGGTCAAACAGTTACTATTGATGCCGGAGCTGGATTCATAACCTACGCATGGAGTACAGGAGAAACAACACAGACAATCGACGTGACAGTTACCAACGATTACATCGTGGCTGTGTCCGACTCTAATGGCTGTTCCAATTCTGATACCATTAATGTTCAGTTCAGCATTGGAATTGATCAGATTGCCGCAGTTAATTACATTCAGGTTTACCCTAATCCGGCAACTGATAAGGTTACGCTCCAACTTAGCATGAACCAACAATCTGATCTCGATCTTAGAATTGTTGATCTTAAGGGTCGCACTATTCTCTATGATCAGAAAAAGAAGATGTCCGGTGAATTCCAATTGGAATATGAACTTGACGACTTTGCACCGGGAATGTATTTCATACACTTGAATTCGGCTGATGGATTTAGTATCCGTCGTTTGGTGATACAGTAGACCTTAAAAGTCAATCAAAAAAAAATCCCACCATATCGGTGGGATTTTTTTTTGATCTGAAATTAGATCAACTTAGTTTAAACTCAAGTAAGAAGGAAAAATCAGATAGCTGCTTCTCCCAGCATGACAACCGGGTTTTCCAGTAATCCTTTTAGTGTGCGTAAAAATTCCGAACCTGCTACGCCATCAACAACGCGGTGGTCACAGCTTAGCGTCACTTTCATCACCTGGCCCGGAACAACCAGTCCATTTTTAACTACAGGTTTTTCAATGATACTACCAACAGCTAATATGCATGCATCCGGTGGATTAATAATAGCAGTAAATTCATCGATGCCAAACATTCCCAGATTTGAAATGGTGAAGGTGTTACCCGCCCAATCCGCAGGCTGCAATTTTTTATCTTTTGCCTTCTGAACATATTCTTTTACTTCTGCATTGATAGTCCTTAAAGTCTTTGAGTCAGCAAACCGGACTACAGGAACCAGTAAACCATCTTCAACTGAAACAGCAATGCCTATATGAATATGATGATTGACGCGGATCTTGTCACCCAACCATGAAGAATTTACTTTGGGATGCTGACGAAGAGCTATGGCAACCGCTTTGATGATCAGATCATTGTAAGAAATCTTTGAACCGGTGACGGCATTGATACTCTCACGAACTGAGACAGCTTGTTGCATATCAATTTCCATTGTCAAATAAAAATGCGGCGCGGTGAACTTGCTTTCTCCGAGACGCTTCGCAATGCTCTTGCGCATCTGACTTACACTCAGTTCATCAAAACTTTCTTTCGTAATTGCGGCAGAGGATCCTGCCCCTGAAACAAATTGTCCGGGTTTAAACCAGTCAATGTCACGTTTAACGACACGACCTTGCCCACCTGAACCAAGCACTTTTGCAAGATCGATTCCTTTTTCACCTGCGAGACGTTTTGCAAGCGGAGAAGCTTTGATGCGATCATCAGAAGAAACGGCAGTACTTGGAGCTGCAACTACAGGAGCGGCTACCGGACTCGCAATTTCATTAGCTGGAATTTCTGATGCATCAACTTTTACAGGAGTAACAGGTGTACTAGGTGCCTCTTTTTCCTTTTGAACAGCAGCAGTTTTAGTTTCTTCCTCCAGAAGAGCTTTAAAATCTTCTCCTTTCTTTCCAAAGATCGCTAACACACCATTCACTGGAGCCGAACTACCCTCCTTTACACCTTGATAGAGAAGGACGCCATCCTGATAAGATTCAAATTCCATGGTTGCCTTATCTGTTTCAATTTCGGCGACAACATCTCCGCTTTTAACAGTATCACCGATTTTCTTATGCCATTTGGCAACGACACCTTCAGTCATTGTATCACTCATCTTAGGCATTCTCACTATCTCAGCCATAGCTTGTAATTTTTAATATAATTCAGGAATTGATATTTTCTTTGTAAGGAAATTGAAAGACCTTTAACCTCAATCCATAATATATGGATAGTCCTGCTGTACATAAACATCAATGAACAACTCCGATGGATCAGGATACTTTGATTCTTCAGCGAAAGTCACAGAGTCTTCAACAATATCTTTCACTTTTTTCTGGATCGCTTCAATTTCTTTCGGTGTTGCATAGTTTTTTTCCTGCAAAGTTTTTAAAACCATTTCAATCGGGTCTTTCGCTTTGTAGGATTCGACCTCATCCTTGGTTCTGTATTTAGCAGGATCACTCATTGAATGTCCTTTGTATCTGTAGGTATTCATTTCTAAGAGATATGGCCCTTTCCCTTCGCGCGCATGTGCTACAGCTATCTCCATGGCATCATGTACCGCTTCTACACTCATTCCATCGACAGGTTCCGAAGGAATATCATAAGATAATCCAAGTTTATAAAGAGCGGTGACATTACTGGTTCGTTGAACAGAAGTACCCATTGCATAATTATTGTTCTCAATAACGAATATCACAGGCAGAGACCAGATCATAGCCATATTTAATGCCTCGTGAAAAGCACCCTGACGAACGGCACCATCTCCCATATAACAAACAGTTACATTTTTAGTACCCAGGTAACGTTCTGAAAAAGCTATCCCGGCACCAAGTGGTATCTGCCCACCTACGATTCCGTGTCCGCCAAAAAAACGATGTTCCGCATCAAACATATGCATGGATCCACCTTTCCCTTTAGAGCATCCGGTTTCTTTTCCATACAATTCTGCCATTACTGCCCTCGCACTTGTGCCTTTCGCCAAAGCATGCGCATGATCTCTGTAAGCAGTGATCATGTTATCTTCAAGTTTTAAAACAGTCATCGCACCGGCAACAATTGCTTCCTGTCCTATGTAAAGATGACAAAAACCCTTTATTTTCTGCATTCCATAAAGCTGCCCCGCGCGCTCTTCAAATTTGCGCATCAGCAACATGTCTTCGTACCATTTTAAATAATGCTTGGCAGTATATTTTATTTTTGACATATTTTAATTAATAGAAAAGCAAAGATAGATTTTCCATTCAAAGAAAACCCTTTTATTCTTAAGCTCCCAGCCTTGAATTTAACGCATCGAAGCCAGAATATCAAAGCCACCGGTCATTGAAAAACAAGACTTTACGAGCATTGGTTATGGCTGAAAACTGTGCTGATTATTTCCCTATCTTCGCATGCTTTCAAGAGAAAAAAATGAAAAAAATTCACATGGTTGACCTATTGGGTCAATACGAAAAAATAAAGACTGAAGTCGATAAAGCCATAAAGGATGTAATAACTTCAACTGCTTTCATAAATGGTCCGGAGGTTAAAGCCTTTCAATCCGAGCTAGAGAAATATTTAGGAGTAAAGCACGTAATACCTTGCGCGAATGGAACTGACGCTTTACAAATTGCATTTATGGCTCTTGGTTTAAAGCCTGAAGATGAAGTAATTACAGCAAATTTCACATACGTTGCCACTGCTGAAGTAATAGCACTTTTGCAGCTTCGTCCGGTACTTGTTGACGTATTGCCCGACACTTTTACACTTGACCCGAAGGCAATTGAAGCTGCTATCACAACCAAAACTAAGGCAATAGTTCCTGTACATCTCTTCGGCCAGTCAGCTGACATGGATGTAATCATGGATATTGCAAAGAAGCATTCATTATATGTTATTGAAGACAATGCACAGGCAATCGGTGCGGATTTTTATTCATCAAGTGGTAAGAGTCAAAAGGCGGGAACAGTTGGAACGATTGGCTGTACATCTTTTTTCCCATCAAAAAATCTGGGTTGTTACGGAGATGGTGGTGCGATTTTTACCAATGATGATGCTTTGGCTTCAAAACTCAGGACGATTGCTAATCATGGCCAATCAGTTCAATATTATCATGATGAAATCGGCGTCAATTCCCGCTTGGATAGCATTCAGGCTGCCGTTCTCAGGATCAAACTTAAACATCTTGACAGTTATGCTGAAGCAAGAAGAAAAGTCGCGGATGCATACGACAGCGCATTTAAAAATAATGCTCATCTGATCATTCCCTTTCGTAGTCCGAAATCGAGCCATGTATTCCATCAGTATACATTGATCATAAAAGATGCTGACAGGAATGAGCTACGAAATCATCTGGCGTCTAAAGATATTCCCGCGATGATTTATTATCCCGTTCCCTTGCATTTGCAAAAAGCATATAGGGATGACCGTTATAAAGAAGGCAGCTTTCCGGTAACTGAAGAATTATGCAAAAGCGTGCTTTCTTTGCCTATACATACAGAAATGACGGATGAAATTCAGACATACATAATTAAAAATGTGTTGGATTTTTTCAACTGATCCACAATGCTTTTTAATTCACCTTACCAAATCAGAGAAGAAAATCATAGATGAAAATTGCAGTTATAGGAACCGGATATGTTGGATTAGTCACCGGTACATGTTTCGCTGAAACAGGAAATCATGTATTCTGTGTGGATATTGATGCAGAAAAAGTTGAAAGACTCAAAAAGGGAATCATACCAATCTATGAACCTCATCTTGATGTATTGTTTGAACGCAACATCCGGCAGGGACGATTACAGTTTACAACTGATTTAGCGGAAGGCATCCGTAACGCGAATGTGATTTTCCTTGCCTTACCGACCCCTCCTGGGGAAAATGGTTCAGCGGATCTCAGACATGTTCTTGATGTCGCATCTCAACTCGGACATTTGATAAAGGAGTATAAAATCATTGTAAATAAAAGTACTGTTCCGGTAGGGACTGCCGAAAAAGTTAAATCACTCATTGAAAAAAACTGTAAAGTTCCCTTTGACGTAGTTTCTAATCCGGAATTTTTACGCGAAGGATATGCTGTTGATGATTTCATGAAACCGGATCGTGTGATCATAGGAACAAAATCGGAGGCTGCTCAAAAAGTAATGACAGAATTATACGCCCCTTTTGTGCGACAAGGAAATCCGGTTTATTTTATGGATGAGCGTTCATCGGAGTTAACGAAATATGCAGCAAACGCATTTCTGGCAACGAAGATCACCTTCATGAATGAGATCGCGAACCTGTGTGAAAAGGTTGGCGCTAATGTAGATCAGATACGCGCAGGTATTGGTTCTGACGACAGAATTGGGAAACGATTTTTATTTGCCGGAATCGGTTATGGCGGAAGCTGCTTTCCTAAAGATGTACTTGCTTTAGCCCGGACCGCCGAAGAAAATAATTACAACTTTCAGTTATTGAAATCTGTAATTAATGTAAATGAACTGCAGAAGATCAGCTTAGTGGAAAAAGTAAAAAAACATTTTAATAATGACCTGACTGGAAAGAAAGCCGCGATATGGGGACTTGCCTTCAAGCCTGATACAGATGATGTACGGGAAGCTCCGGCACTTTTTATTATAGAAGAATTATTAAAAGAAAATGTAAGTATAGCCGCGTACGATCCGGAGGCAATGCACAACGTTAAGAAACTGCTTACTGACAAAATCACCTATGGTAAGGATGCATATGAAGTTCTGGAAAATGCGGACTTTCTGATTATTGCAACAGAATGGGCAGTATTCAGAACTCCGGAATATGATCGTATCAAAAATCTTATGAAGCAAAAGGTGATTTTTGACGGAAGAAACCTATACGACACTGAACAGATGAAGGAAAAAGGCTTTGTCTATTACAGTGTCGGGCGTCCAAACTAAATTTAGTTACTACATAAAATCAACCAGTAAAATTCAGAGCCATGAAACGTATGCTTATCACCGGTGCTGCCGGATTTCTGGGTTCTCATCTTTGTGATCGCTTTGTACGGGAAGGATATTCAGTAATTGGAATGGATAATCTGATCACCGGTGATCTGAAGAATATCGAACATCTTTTTAAGAAAAAGGAATTTGAATTTTATCACCATGACGTTTCCCGATTTGTTCATGTGCCGGGACATCTTGACTACATCCTTCACTTCGCCTCTCCGGCAAGTCCTATTGATTATCTGAAAATACCAATCCAGACATTAAAGGTGAGTTCATTGGGAACACATAACTTACTGGGTCTTGCTAAATCAAAAAATGCCAGAATACTCGTTGCTTCAACTTCTGAAGTATATGGAGATCCATTGGTACATCCCCAAAGTGAGGATTACTGGGGTAATGTAAATCCAATCGGACCAAGAGGTGTATATGATGAAGCTAAGCGCTTTCAGGAAGCAATCACCATGGCATACCATACTTTTCATGCTGTTGAAACTCGCATTGTCAGGATTTTCAATACCTATGGTCCGCGTATGCGATTGAATGATGGAAGAGCATTACCCGCCTTTATAGGTCAGGCATTGCGGGGAGAAGACCTCACCGTTTTTGGAGATGGCAGTCAGACTCGTTCGTTTTGCTATGTCGATGATCTTGTAGAAGGGATTGCAGGTTTGCTTTGGAGTGATTACACACAACCCGTTAACCTGGGCAACCCGGATGAAATAACCATCAAAGAATTTGCTGAAGAAATCATACAGTTGACAGGAACAGACCAAAAAATAATTTACAAAGAACTGCCAACCGATGACCCTAAACAAAGACAACCTGATATCAGTCGTGCCCGAAAAATTCTTGGATGGGAACCTAAGATATCACGTGCCGATGGCTTGAGATTAACCTATGATTATTTCAAAAACCTTTCAAGAGAGGAACTGTATAATTCGGAGCATCGTTTTCAAAATTCAATGAAATAATCATCATAGGTATTTGATTATCAATAATATATAAATATAGGTAGATTTCGTATATTCGTATTAAATCAAGAAGCTTTATGGAAAAAGAATATTACGTTCATGAGTCGGCATTCGTTGATGAAGGTGCGAAAATCGGCAAGGGGACAAAAATTTGGCATTTTACACACATAATGAATAACAGCATCATTGGCGAGAATTGTAACATTGGACAAAATGTCGTCATTTCACCTGATGTAATCATAGGCAAAAACGTGAAAGTACAGAACAACGTCAGCATTTTCACCGGAGTGATTTGTGAAGATGATGTGTTTCTTGGGCCATCCATGGTCTTTACCAATGTGAATAACCCAAGGAGCGCAATAATCAGAAAAAATCAATACGCAAAAACACATGTTGGAAAAGGAGCTACCATCGGAGCAAACGCTACCATTGTATGTGGGCATGATATTGGAGAGTTTTCATTTATCGGAGCCGGTGCAGTTGTCACGAAAAATATTCCGGCTTATGCATTAGTTGTGGGGAATCCATCCAAACAAATAGGATGGATGAGTGAATATGGTCATCGGTTAAAATTTAATGCTGCAGGAATTGCAATTTGTCCTGAGAGTAAGCAGGAATATAAACTTGAAGGAAATAAAGTTCGCCGTATCGAGTAAAGCTGATTTATGGAAGAAAATAAAAAGGTAAAATTTGCCATTGTAGGGAGTGGTCATATTGGTAAACGCCATGCGGAAATGATCAGGAGAAATCCGGAGGCGCAATTAGTGGCAATGACTGACATCAAGCCTAAGGAAGAAATCGGACTGTCAGATCTTGATGTACCGTTTTATCTGTCTATGGAGGAATTATTTAATTCAGAAAATGAGATTGATGTAGTAGTTGTTTGTTCTCCAAACGGTTTGCATGCAGAGCATACTTTGCAAGCACTCGAAAAGAAAAAAAATGTAGTGATAGAAAAGCCAATGGGTTTAACTGTTGCGGACTGTGAAAAAATTATCTTCAAAGCATTACAGGTATCCCGTCAGGTATTTTGTGTTATGCAAAACCGCTACTCTCCTCCTTCCATCTGGATAAAAGATGTGATTGATCGAGAAGTGATGGGTTCCATCTATATGGTTCAACTGAATTGTTATTGGAACCGTGATGAACGTTATTACTCAGGAAAAAACTGGAAAGGAATTAATAAACTCGATGGAGGAACGCTCTTCACCCAGTTTTCTCACTTCATTGACATCATGTACTGGCTCTTCGGAGACATTACACAGATTCAAGCCAAATTCAGTGACTTCAATCACCAAACGCTCACACAATTTGAGGATTCAGGTTTCGTTAATTTCAATTTCATCAATGGTGGTATGGGCTCCATCTCCTATTCCACTTCTGTTTGGGATTCAAACCTGGAAAGCAGTATGACAATCATCGCTGAAAAAGGCAGCGTAAAAATTGGTGGCCAATATATGAATGAAGTTGAGTATTGCCACATACAGGATTATACTATGCCAAAACTCCCGCCGGTAAATCCGGCAAATGACTACGGAGTATATAAAGGTTCCGCCGCAAATCATCATTATATTATTGAAAATGTAATTGACACACTAAAAGGAAGAACAACTGCAACAACAAATGCACTTGAAGGACTTAAGGTGGTGGATATCATTGAAAGAATCTATGCATTACGTACATTAAAAAAACTCATGTCCTAATTTATCACGACATTACTCATTATGATTTCTCAAGAAATAAAAGATAAAAAAAAGAAGATAGCTGTACTAGGTCTCGGCTATGTCGGATTACCAATCGCTCTTGAATTTTCAAGAAAGGTTCAGGTTATTGGATTCGACATTAACGAAGATCGTCTCGCGAAAATGCGTCAGGGCATTGATCCCAGTGGTGAATTAAATTCAGAAGATTTTCAGGGAACAGATATTGAATTTACTTCCTCTCCTGAAAAACTCAAGGAAGCAAACTTTTTTATTGTCACGGTTCCCACTCCAATTGATGAACACAACCTACCGGATCTAAAGCCACTTTTGAGCGCAACGAAATTTATCGGTAAGGCCTTGAAAAAAGGTGACTATGTCGTATACGAATCAACAGTATATCCGGGTTGTACCGAAGAAGATTGCATTCCTATACTCGAAGAACTTTCCGGTCTCAGATATAAAGAAGATTTCAAAGCCGGCTATTCTCCGGAACGCATAAATCCCGGTGATAAGGAACACACCATCACCAAAATACTTAAAGTAGTTTCAGGATGTGATGATGAGTCCCTTGAAAATATAGCCGCAACCTATGAAATCATTGTGCGAGCAGGTGTATACAAAGCCTCATCCATCAAAGTTGCTGAAGCGGCCAAGATTATTGAAAATACTCAACGTGATGTGAACATCGCATTGATGAATGAACTATCCATCATTTTTAATAAGATGGGTATTAATGCTTTTGATGTATTGGAAGCTGCAGGTACAAAATGGAATTTCATTCATTTCAAACCGGGATTAGTCGGTGGTCATTGCATCGGAGTGGATCCTTATTACCTTACCTATAAAGCTCAGGAATTGGGATATCATGCCCAGGTAATTAACAGCGGGCGTTATGTGAATGACAGCATGGGATTTTATGTTGCCAAGCAAACTGTTAAAAAAATTATTGCTTCAGGAAAAGATGTTTCAAAAAGCCGCGTACTGGTAATGGGTGCCACGTTTAAGGAAAATGTCGATGATATACGCAATTCAAAAGTTGCAGATGTGGTTAAAGAATTGATATCATACGGAGTTCAGGTGGAGGTCACCGATCCACGTGCAAACTCAGCGGATCTGAAACATGAATACGGATTTGAATTAGTAAACCAGATTGGAAAAGATTACGATGCCATAATTGTTGCAGTAAATCACTTAGAGTATGCCGATAAAGACGAGCAATGGTTCAAAAATATCCTGACTAAAGAAGGCGTTCTGGTTGACATTAAAGGAATGTATAATAAAAAAATAAAAGAGATTAATTACTGGAGTCTATAAAATGAATATTCTTGTCACAGGAGGAACCGGATACATTGGATCGCATACAGCGGTTGAATTATCCTTGCAAGGATTTAACCCCATCCTGATTGACAACCTAAGCAATTCCCGGGAAGAGGTAATACATGCTATTGAGAAAATTACCGGAAAAGGAATACAGTTCTTCAATATAGATTTGTGCAACAAAGAAGAACTGGACAAATTTTTTTCCGTTTATAAAATTCAGGCGACAATACACTTTGCGGCATTCAAAGCAGTCGGAGAATCAGTTGAAAATCCTTTGAAATATTACAGGAATAATCTCTTATCATTAATTAATTTACTGGAAATCCATAAAGAAAGAAAACTGGACAATTTTGTTTTCTCAAGCTCATGTTCAGTCTATGGTCAAAGTGAGGAACAACCTGTTCACGAAAAGTCCAAACTGGGAAAAGCCGAATCTCCCTACGGCTACACTAAACAAATTGGTGAAAATATTCTCGCCGATGTACTAAAAGTGCATTCAATGAACGGATGCGCTTTACGCTACTTTAATCCTGCAGGGGCACATAGTTCAGCACTGTTGGGGGAATATCCCCTTCAGTCTCCTACCAATCTTGTACCGGTAATCACACAGACCGCCGCAGGACTCCGCGAGGTGGTCGAGATTTTCGGAGACGACTACAACACTTCTGACGGAACCTGTGTTCGCGATTACGTTCATGTTGTCGACATTGCCAGAGCCCATGTAACTGCCGTTTCAAGGCTTCTTGATAAAAAGAATAAGGATTCGTTCGAAATATTTAACCTGGGCACAGGTCGAGGCAACACGGTTCTTGAGGTCATTCATACTTTCGAAAAAGTGACAGGACAAAAATTAAATTATAAAATCGGCCCTCGTCGCACTGGAGATGTAGAAAAAGTTTATGCTGATACCACTAAAGCGAATCTTGAATTAGGCTGGAAGGCTGAACATTCTCTTGAAGATATTGTCAGCAGTGCATGGGCCTGGGAACAGGAACTGAAAGCTATTTCACATTAATCGGAAAATCATATTATTTCCCAATGACCAATTTCAAGAGAAACATATTAATTACCGGTGGCGCAGGTTTCATTGGTTCGCATGTCGTCAGATTGTTTGTAAACAAGTATCCGGATTATAAAATCATTAACCTCGATAAACTCACCTATGCAGGCAACCTGACTAACTTGAAGGATGTTGAAAATAAAGCGAACTATGATTTCATCAAAGGAGATATCATCGACGCGGAATTTATTCAAAACCTGTTTCAGGATAGAAAATTTGATGCTGTGATTCACCTTGCAGCGGAATCTCACGTAGACAGAAGTATTGCCAACCCGATGGATTTTATTATGACCAATGTAGTTGGAACTGTGAATCTGTTAAACGCTGCGAGAAACCAATGGCAAGGTGAGGATGCAAAACAAGAAGCAACAGAACGAAATATATTTTATCATGTTTCTACAGATGAGGTTTATGGTTCTTTAGGAAAGAGCGGCTATTTTACAGAAAAATCTCTCTATGATCCGCACAGCCCCTACTCTGCTTCTAAGGCAAGTTCTGATCACATGGTCAGGGCTTATTTTGACACATACGGACTACCTGCAGTAATCTCGAATTGTTCAAACAATTATGGATCGCATCATTTTCCTGAAAAATTAATTCCTCTTGCCATAAACAATATTAAGAATAATAAACCTGTCCCGGTTTATGGAAAAGGTGAAAATGTCCGCGACTGGCTCTTCGTGGAAGATCATGCACGCGCAATTGATGTCCTCTTTCACAAAGCGAAACCCGGAAGCACCTATAATATTGGGGGACACAATGAATGGAGAAACATTGATCTGATACTTTTGTTGTGCAGCATCATGGACCGAAAACTCAAGAGACCTGAAGGAACATCAGCCGCTTTGATTACTTATGTAAAAGACAGGGCCGGACATGATCTTAGGTATGCAATTGACTCATCGAAATTACAAAACGACTTCGGATGGAAACCATCACTCCAATTCGAGGAAGGATTAGAAAAAACAGTGGACTGGTATTTACAAAATGAAGAATGGCTGCAACAGGTTACTTCCGGAGAATATCTTGAATACTATTCGCAACAATATACTCATCGTTAATTTTTCTTTAACAAAATTTTGCTTACTAATAGAATTATAAATATGCCTACTACCCCTTTTCATACAATTGATATCAGCAAAAATTCTTTTCTGATCACAGGAGGCTCCGGTTTTATCGGCTCCAACTTAGTAGAATACCTGGTTGCTCATAAAGCCGGTCACGTTCGCATCCTGGACAATTTGCTTACTAGCTCCATTGAAAATATCCGTCCATTTCTCGACTTGCCCAATGTAGAATTCCTGGAAGGTGATATCCGGGATTCGGAGATATGTGCTAAAGCCTGCAAGGGAATCGAATTTGTTTCTCACCAGGCAGCATTAGGTTCTGTTCCCAGATCAGTTAAGGATCCCCAAACAACCCATGCAATTAATGCAACAGGCTTTTTAAATATGTTAGTTGCCGCGCGTGACGCCAAGGCCAAACGCTTCGTTTACGCGAGCTCCTCATCTGTCTATGGTGATCATCCTGTACTGCCTAAAAGAGAAGCCGAAACCGGAAATCCCTTGTCTCCTTATGCGGTAAGTAAAAAGAGTAATGAACTATACGCCCGGGTCTTTGCAGACACCTATAATATGGAAATTATTGGACTGCGCTATTTCAATGTATTTGGACCAAATCAAAGTCCTGATGGCCCTTATGCGGCTGTTGTTCCTTTGTTCATCCAGTCAGTGCTTGACAATAAAGCACCCTTTATTGATGGCGACGGAGAACAAACACGAGACTTCACCTATGTTGAAAATGCAGTTCAGGCAAACATTCTTGCTTTGTTCAACACAAATCCTGAATCACTTAATCAGGTTTACAATGTAGCTGTAGGAGAAAGATCTTCCATCAATCAACTATTCAATCTGATTGCAGGCTTATGCGAATCAACACTCAGGCCAAATTACAGAGCAAGTCGTGAAGGCGATATTAAAAATTCTTTGGCTGATATCTCAAAAGCAGGAAATCTTCTTGGATATAAGCCATCAGTATATCTGGCAGAAGGACTTGAGAAAACTTTTGAATGGTTCCGGAAATCAACCATTAATTCAAATTAAATGAATTCCATCAAATCTTTTTTTTCAAGAAAAAAAGCGGAACCTGATTTCCCTCCCCTGACTGATCTTTCAGCCTTCCAAACTGATATCCATTCCCACTTAATTCCCGGAATTGATGATGGTGTGCAAACAATGGAAGAGTCAATAGAGATGATCAGAGCTCTCTCTGCCCTTGGATTTAAAAAACTGATCACAACTCCACATATCATGAGTGATTATTTCCGTAATACTCCGGAGATCATTCTGGAAGGACTCGCCAAGGTTAGGGCAGAAATAAAAAAACAAGGTATACCTGTAGAGTTAGACGCAGCAGCGGAATATTATCTCGATGAACAATTTATAGACAAAATCAGGGAAGAAAAACTCCTGACCTTTGGCAAAAACTATGTATTGTTTGAAGTCTCTTATATCAATCCGCCAGATACTTTGAGTTCAATATTATTTGAATTGAATATCCGGGGCTATATTCCTGTACTTGCACATCCCGAACGATATCCCTTCTGGTATTCTAAATTTGAAGAGTATTATCGCATCAAAGAAGCCGGTGCTCTTCTTCAGCTTAATACAAATTCTTTAGTGGGCTACTATGGTGGACCTGCCAAAAAAATAGCTGAAAGAATGATAGATGAGAATCTGATTGATTTTATTGGAAGCGATCTGCATGGACAAAGACATCTGGATGCCCTACAAAAAGTCGTTTCAGAAAAATACATTGCAAAATTGCTAAATCAGGGTGTCAGAAATACTACTCTTTGAAAATGCAATTTTTCCACATTGCTTTTTCTTTTACTGTTCCACTTCCACACTTTTCATTGCTGAAACAAAATCATCAAAAAGATAAATACTGTCATGCGGGCCGGGTGCGGCTTCGGGATGGTATTGAACGCTGAAGGCTACTGCATCTTTCACACGAATTCCTTCGATTGTTCCATCATTCAAATTCACATGAGTTACTTCTACCGTTTTCGAATTCTTTACATCATCTTCAACAATTGCAAATCCGTGATTCTGTGAAGTGATTTCACAATGACCGGTAATAATATTCTTAACCGGATGATTTATTCCACGGTGTCCGTTAAACATTTTATAGGTACTGATTCCACAGGCCTCAGCAAGCAGCTGATGTCCGAGACAAATTCCGAAAACCGGAATATTACTTGTTAGAATTTCCTTCACTGTCTTCACAGCATACTGCATCGCTGATGGATCACCCGGACCATTCGATAATAGTATACCATCCGGATTCCATGCCTTCAGATCTGAAAAACTTGTGCGAGCAGGAAAAACTTGAACATAGCAATCACGCTTCATCAGACTGCGAAGGATGTTTCTCTTTACGCCAAAATCAAGTACAGCCACTTTTAATTTCGAATTAGGGTCCCCAAAAAAGTAAGGCACTGAAGTGGTTACCATAGACGACAATTCCAAACCTGCCATAGAAGGAACGTCCTTGAGCATTTTCTTTAATCGTGTGACATCAGGAATTTCTGAAGAGATGATACAATTCATTGCACCCTTGCTACGGATATGACGAACGATGGCCCGTGTGTCCACATCGCAGATGGCTACAACTTTCTGCTCCTCGAAATATTCCTGAATAGACTTTGTAGCGCTTGGACGGGAGTACGTTTCATTGAACCCGCGGCAAACCAAACCGGATATTTTCACCCCATCACTTTCTACCTCGTCAGGATGAATTCCGTAATTTCCAATATGTACATGGGTGGCCAAAAGAATCTGTCCGAAATAAGAAGGATCTGTAAAAATCTCCTGATAACCGGTCATCCCGGTATTGAAACAAATTTCCCCTGTAGTGGTGCCAATGGCTCCGGCAGCTTTCCCATGGAAAACCGTTCCATCTTCCAAAACAAGGATTGCAGGCTTTTTTTCGGTGTATTTCATTTAAAAAAGGTTTTTCAAAGATACCATTTTTACCACCGAACTTTTCGTCATGTTCATAAATATCGAAAAAAGCGATTATAGAGACAAAAAGACAAAAAAAAGCGGAATAAAACTTTTGGTCTATTCCGCCTTTAAATATTAGTGAAGAAATTAGTCTTCTTTATCCTTTTTGTCCTCAGCCTTTTTCTTAGACGCTTCAGGTTTTTTAACTGCTGCTTTCTTTGGTGCTTTTTCTGTTGCTTCTGCGTCTCCTTTGGTTTCTGTATCGCTAGCCTTCTTCTTAGCACCACCACTACGACGTGTTGTCTTCGCGGCTTTTTTAGCAGGAGCGGCAGTTGTACCATCACCTAAAAGTAAGAGGTTGAAATCAACCAACTCCATCATACACATCTCGGCATTATCACCCAGACGGTTTTGTAATTTGATAATGCGGGTATATCCTCCCGGACGATCAGCAACCTTAGGTGCTACTTCGCGGAACAATTCAATAACAGCAGGTTTATCTTGAAGATATCTGAATGCCATCCTGCGCGAATGAGTTGAATCATCCTTTGAACGTGTGATCAACGGTTCAACATATTTACGTAGTTCTTTGGCTTTTGCCAATGTCGTTGTGATTCGCTTACTTAGAATCAGGGATGTGGCCATATTCGAAAGCATCGCCTGACGGTGGCTATGCTGTCTTCCCAGATGGTTAAATTTCTTACCGTGTCTCATTTTATTATCTCTGTTGTCTCTGCCATCTTTTACAGAGGCAGTTCCGATTAATATTTAAACTAAATTCTGCTTATTTTTTATCAAGATATTTTCCTACGTTCATTCCGAAAGTAAGATTCTTTGCTCTGACCAATTCTTCCAATTCGGTCAATGACTTCTTTCCGAAGTTTCGGAATTTCAAAAGATCCGCTTTGTTGTAAGAAACGAGATCACCCAGAGTTTCCACATCAGCGGCTTTCAGGCAATTCAATGCACGAACAGAGAGATCCATATCTACCAGTTTTGTGCTGAGTAACTGACGCATGTGCAATGTGTTCTCATCAAGTTCTTCTGTCGGAGTTTTTTCTTTTGTTTCAAGAGTAATTTTCTCATCAGAGAACAACATGAAGTGATGGATCAGGATTTCCGCTGCTTCTTTCAAGGCCTCCTTCGGATGAATTGAACCATCCGTAGTGATTTCCATGATCAGCTTTTCATAGTCGGTCTTTTGCTCGACACGATAATTTTCAACCGAATATTTTACATTTCTTATTGGTGTAAAAATTGAATCAGTAAAAATTGTCCCAATCGGTGCTGTACCGGTTTTATTCTCTTCAGAAGGAACATAACCACGACCCTTATCGATATGCAGATCCAGGGTCAATTTTACAGAAGGTTCCATATTGCAGATAACCAATTCAGGATTCAACACCTGAAAAGCAGTTGTGAACTTGCTGATATCGCCTGCAGTAAATTCTGTCTTTCCGCTTACAGAAATAGTTACTTTCTCTGTATCGGTTCCTTGAATTTGCTGTTTGAAACGAACCTGCTTTAAATTCAAAACTACTTCGGTAACGTCCTCTACAACTCCCTTTATGGTAGAGAATTCATGATCCGCTCCGTTCATTTTCACTGAGGTAATTGCATGTCCTTCCAATGAAGAAAGAAGGATACGACGCAATGCATTACCAACCGTAATTCCGTAACCCGGTTCAAGCGGTCGAAATTCGAACACGCCGTGACGCTCATCTGAGTGAATCATGATCACTTTGTCCGGACGTTGAAATGCGAGGATAGCCATTGTATAATTTGTGGTTTAAGGTTAAAAATTGTTTGTCTGCAAATTGCACTCTGAAAAGATTCAGAAGCAAAAGGCAAAAATGATTATTTAGAGTACAATTCGACGATTAATTGTTCTTTGATATTTTCGCTGATCTGATCACGGGCAGGAAGATTCAGAATTTTTCCACTCATTGTTGCTCTGTCCCACTCTAACCAGGAATGCTTGTTAACGTGACCGGTCAATTCTTCGATGATTACTTCCAGTCCTTTTGAACGTTCACGAACACCAATCACATCACCTGCTTTACATGTATAAGATGAGATGTTTACAACATTCCCATTTACAGTAATGTGTCTGTGACCGACAAGTTGACGAGCTGCCATACGTGTAGGTGCAATACCGAGACGATACACGATGTTGTCGAGGCGAGCTTCAATCAACTGCAACAGGTTTTCACCGGTGATACCGGCTTTACGTGAAGCACGAACGAAGATCTTCGCAAACTGACGTTCAAGAATTCCATACATGTATTTCACCTTTTGCTTTTCCATCAGCTGCACAGAGTATTCGCTCTGCTTTGCTCGCTTCTTAGTTTGCCCGTGTTGTCCCGGAGGATATGTTTTACGTTCAAATGCCTTGTCAGGACCGAAGATCGGTTCACGAAACTTCCGGGCTATCTTGGTTGTAGGTCCAGTATATCTTGCCATGGTAATTTATTTCTATCTGTTTTACTTGATTATTTTTCTTTTTAATTAAACGCGACGCTTTCCCGGAGGGCGGCATCCATTGTGAGGAATTGGAGTGATGTCCATAATTTCCATCACCTCAATACCACTTTGGTGAAGCGTACGGATTGCAGACTCACGTCCTGCACCTGGTCCACGTACAAAAACCTTTACTTTTCGAAGTCCCATGTCATGTGCAACTTTTGCACAATCAGCAGCAGCCATCTGAGCAGCATACGGAGTATTCTTCTTAGAACCTTTGAAGCCCATTTTTCCAGCGGAAGCCCAGGAAATCACCTGACCGGATTCATTGGTCAGTGAGATGATGATGTTATTAAAAGTTGCGCTGACAAATGCCTTTCCAATCGCATCCACCTTTACTACCTTTTTCTTCGCTGCCTTAGCTTTACCGGTATTTTGTTGTTGAGTAGCCATGATGATCAATTACATTTTGGTTGCCTTCTTCTTATTGGCAACAGTTTTACGTTTTCCTTTTCTGGTACGGCAATTTGTCTTTGTGCGCTGTCCACGTACCGGCAAACCGTTACGGTGACGCATACCACGGTAACAGTTGATATCGACCAGACGTTTAATGTTAAGCTGAACTTCCGAACGAAGTGCACCTTCCACCTTCAACTCATTGATGATGTTACGGATATTCGTCAGTTGTTCGTCGTCCCACTCTTCAACCTTGGTATTGTAATCAATACCCGCCTGTGACAGGATGCGTTGAGCAGTTGACGGTCCGATTCCATAAATGTAAGTCAGACCTATCTCGCCTCTTTTGTGTTTCGGTAAATCAATACCAGCAATACGAGCCATTTATTTGTTGTTATATGTTATTAATTGATAATTAAGGTTTGTGAAATCCGGCATACCGGATCTGAAACGAAAAAGGATTACCCTTGACGTTGTTTAAACCGTGGATTCTTTTTGTTGATTACGTACAAACGTCCTTTCCTGCGTACAATCTTGCAGTCAACACTTCTTTTTTTGATTGCGGGTTTAACTTTCATTGCTGTTTGTTTTTATTGCCTGGTGGATGAGATTAATTTTTTGACTCTTTTTAATCATCCGGACTTGTACTATTTATATCGATATGTTATTCTTCCTTTTGTCAGATCGTATGGAGACATTTCAACTTTCACTTTATCACCGGGAAGAATTTTAATGTAATGCATTCGCATCTTTCCGGATATATGTGCAATGATCTCATGACCGTTCTCTAATTCCACGCGGAACATAGCATTGGATAATGCTTCGATGATCGATCCATCTTGCTCTATGTTTGCCTGTTTTGCCACGTTTTAATTGATCACTTTATTTTGAATGTTAGAATTAAATGCCTCTTCAATAATTTCAAATGAGCTAAGAATATCTGCACTCATCTTCCGGATTGCCACTGTGTGTTCAAAATGTGCAGATGGCTTATTGTCCGCGGTACGAACTGTCCAACCATCTCTCTCATGAACGACACCCTTCACCCCCATGTTAATCATCGGTTCGATTGCAATAACCAGACCTTCCCGAAGTACAAGTCCGCTTCCACGCTTACCGTAGTTAGGAACTTCTGGCTTCTCGTGAAGATGCCTTCCGATTCCATGACCAACCAACTCACGAACCACTGAATAACCATTCGATTCAGCGTGTGTCTGAATAGCATGACTGATATCCCCCAAACGATTACCTGCAATAGCCATCTCAATGCCTTTGTACAGGCTTTCCTTGGTTACTTTTAACAACTGAAGTGTTTCATCAGCCACATCACCTATACTAAAGGTGTAAGCGGAATCTCCATAAAAACCATTCTTAAGGACTCCACAATCAACCGAGCAAATATCCCCATCTCTGAGTTCAATTTTGTTCGGAATACCATGGACGACCTGCGAATTCACTGAGATGCATAATGAATTTGGAAATCCATTGTAGTTCAGGAATGCCGGTGTGGCATTGTTATCACGGATGAAGGTTTCAGCAATTTTGTCTAATTCCAGTGTAGTCACACCGGGACGAATTGTTTTGGCCACTTCAGCCAGGGTTTTGGCAACAAGTAAAGAACTCTCTCTTAATATTTCAATCTCTTCCTGTGTCTTGTAGTACAGCATTCGACTTCTATTCTTGTTTACAGGATTAGAATAAAATTTTTCTTCAACTCATATTCTATTCCGGCAAACCTATTTCACTAAACTGCGGTTGCAACCGGTGAACTTCTGCCCTTTATCTTACCGCCTTTCATCAATCCATCATAGTGACGCATCAACAGATGACTTTCTATTTGTTGTAAGGTATCAAGAACAACACCAACCATAATGAGCAGCGATGTGCCTCCGTAGAATTGTGCAAAATTGTTATTGACGTTAAACAATAATGCGAATGTCGGCATAATGGCAATCAGAGCCAGAAATATCGATCCCGGTAATGTAATACGTGACATCACATCATCAATAAATTCTGCAGTGCTTCGTCCGGGCTTAACTCCCGGAATGAAACCGTTGTTTCGCTTCATGTCATCAGCCATCTGATTCGGATTCACAGATATTGCCGTATAGAAATAAGTGAAGAGTATAATCAGCGTTGCGAACACAAAATTATACCAGAAGGAAGTAAAATTTCCGAAGGTGGCCAATACTCCCGCGGAAGCACTTGCATCCGGGAAAAACTGCGCTACTGTTGCCGGGATGAACATAATCGCCTGCGCGAAGATGATTGGCATTACACCCGCAGCATTTACCTTTAAAGGGATATACTGACGTACTCCACCGTACTGTTTATTCCCTACTATTTTCTTTGCAAAGTTAACGGGAATGCGTCGAGTTCCCTGGACGAGCATAATTGTGGCTGCAATAACAGCTCCTAACATAACCAGTTCGATGAGCATAACAACAAGTCCCCCGCCCTGATTTACACGTGAGAAAAATTCGTCTCTCAAAGCATGTGGCAAGCGGGCAACAATTCCGATCATGATGATCAGAGAAATACCATTCCCGATTCCCTTGTCAGTAATTTTTTCACCTAACCACATAACAAACAAGGTACCGGCTGTGAGAATCACTATTGAAGTAAACCAGAAAGTAAAAGGGGATACCAATTCCGGATTTGTCACGGAAATGATCGCTCCCGGGACCTGTGAACGTAAATTCACAATATAACCAGGGGCTTGCATAGCAGTAATACCAACAGTTAACCAACGTGTCATCTGATTGATACGCTTTCGTCCGCTCTCTCCTTCTTTTTGCAACTTCTGAAAATAAGGCACTGCAATACTCATCAGCTGAATCACAATGGAAGCTGAGATATAAGGCATGATACCTAATGCGAAAATGGAAGAATTGGAGAAGGCTCCACCTGAAAACATATCCAGCAAGCCCAGTACTCCACCACTCGTCTGGTTCTGCAAAGCAGCAAGCTGCCCGGGGTCTACACCTGGTAACACAATGTGCGCACCGAGACGATAGATCAGCAGAAAGAAGAGTGTGTTGAGAATACGAACTCTCAAGTCTTCAATCTTAAAGATATTACGAATTGTTTGGATCAGATTTTTCATACTTAAATGATAGCTGTTGTACCGCCTTGACTTTCTATGGCTGCTTTGGCCGTTGCGGAGAATGCATGAGCTGTAATTTCAATCTTGGATTTCAATTCACCACGACCAAGAATTTTTACTTTATCATTCCTGGAAGCTAAACCGCTCTCAACGAGAATTGCAGGAGTAATGATAGTTAGTTTGCTTTTCTCAATAAGTGCTTGAATTGCATCAAGATTAATTCCGTGGTATTCTACGCGGAAGGGATTTTTAAAACCAAACTTTGGAACACGACGTTGAAGTGGCATTTGCCCTCCTTCAAATCCGCGTTTTGAGCTATAACCGGAACGCGATTGCGCCCCTTTGTGTCCTCGTGTAGAAGTACCACCCCGGCCTGAACCGGTTCCTCTTCCGAGTCTTTTGTTATTCTTTACTGAACCTTCTGCCGGTTTGAGTGTCGATAAATTCATGATAGACTCCTCTGATTTGTTAGTGCAATTTCTTGCTGTTCAATTAAATTTCTTTTACATCAACAAGGTGTTCCACCTTGGAAATCATTCCACGGATCTGTGGTGTAGCTTCAACTTCTACAGATCGGTTCAGCTTACGCAGACCCAATGCATGCAGCGTTCTCTTCTGATTAATATGCCGGTCGATTCCGCTTTTCACAAGTGTAATCTTGACTTTTCCCATTGTTGTATTCTTTTGTTCGCTGAGACCAGCGATTATCCGTTAAAAACTTTTGTCATTTTAATTCCACGATGCTGAGCAACGGTTGCAGGATCACGCATTTTCAGCAAGGCATCAATTGTAGCCTTTACTACGTTATGCGGATTAGAGCTTCCTTTTGATTTAGCCAATACATCATGAATGCCTACACTCTCGAGTACTGAACGCATCGCACCCCCGGCAATTACTCCTGTTCCCGGTGCTGCAGGTTTAAGGAACACAAGTGCGCCACCGTACTTACCATAAGCTTCATGAGGAACAGTGCCTCTGAGGATTGGAACTTTTACGAGATTTTTCTTTGCGTCATCGATACCTTTTTGAACAGCATCAGAAACTTCTTTCGCTTTACCAAGACCATGACCTACGACTCCATTTTCATCACCCACGACAACGATTGCCGCGAATGTGAAGGCTCGTCCTCCTTTGGTAACTTTGGTTACGCGATTGACTGTAACCAGACGGTCCTTAAATTCAATCTCGCTTGTTTTTACTCGCTTTACGTTTGTTGCTGACATAGTATTCTTTGATCAGTAATTGTTGAACTAATATTAAAACTGCAATCCGCCTTCACGAGCACCTTCGGCCAATGCCTTAATGCGACCATGGTACAGATATCCTCCGCGATCAAACACGACAGACTGGATTCCATTCTCCTGAGCTTTTGCAGCTATTGCTTTACCTACCTCTTTAGAGATATCAACCTTTGCTCCTTTGATTTCACCAAGATCCTTTGAAGCAGATGATACTGCTGCCAGAGTTACACCGGACAAATCATCGATCAACTGCGCATAGATCTGTTTATTACTCCGGTATACTGACAGACGCGGACGCTCTGCTGTTCCTTTGATCGTTTTACGGATCCTTTCCCGGATACTTTTTCTTCTAAGCTGTTTTCTTAACATGACTTCAATTATTTTTTAGCTGCCGACTTACCGGCTTTTCTTCTCAATACTTCTCCTGTGAACTTGATACCTTTTCCTTTATAAGGCTCAGGTACACGGAATGAACGAATCTTCGCGGACACAGCTCCCAGAAGTTGCTTAACAGCACTTTCAAGGATGATGGTAGGAGGAATTCCTTTTTCAGTTTTTGTTGTCACTTTTACTTCCGCGGGTATTTCGAAAATAAAATGGTGTGAGTAACCTAAAACCAAATCCAATAACTGACCTTGATTTGTAGCCTTGTAACCAACACCAATCAATTCCTGTTGCTTCACAAATCCCTGCGATACACCAATAATCATGTTGTTAATCAATGAACGGTAAAGTCCGTGCAATGAACGGTGATGTTTGCCTTCTGTAGCGCGATCGAGTGTCATAGTATCTCCGTCAACATTCACGCTAATACCCTCAGACAATTTCTGTGACAGTTCACCTTTAGGTCCTTTTACATGAACCATATTCTTGGCGACTTTAACCTCTACCTTGGCAGGGATTGTAATCGGTAATTTTCCAATTCGTGACATTTCAGATTCTTTCTTTATGGATTAATAAACGTAACATAACACTTCTCCGCCAACTTTCTCCGTGCGTGCTTCCTTGTCGGTCATCACACCTTTCGAAGTCGAAAGGATTGCAATTCCCAATCCATTCAACACACGCGGCATTGTATCAACACCGGAATACTTACGAAGTCCGGGTTTTGAAATGCGAGTCAGATTACGGATAGCGGGAGCTTTCGTGATCGGATGATACTTCAAGGCGATTTTAATATGGCCTTGTTTATCGTCTTCCTCGAATTTATAGTCGAGGATATACCCTTTCTCTTTCAGGATTTTAGTCATGTCCTTCTTAAGATTCGAAGCCGGTACCTGCACAATTCTGTGGTTGGCACGCACTGCGTTACGAATCCGGGTAATGAAGTCTGCAATAGGATCTGTCATTGTAATATAATGTTGCGTTGTCCTTGTTTCTATGTTCTGTTAATTACCAACTGGCTTTTGTTACTCCCGGGATTTTACCATCCAGTGCCATCTGACGAAATACGTTCCGGGAGATCCCGAAGATGCGCATGTATCCACGCGGTCGGCCTGTTAATTTACAACGGTTGTGCATTCGCACCGGTGAGGCATTTTTTGGAAGTTTATCCAGTGCGGTATAATCACCGGATGCTTTCAGCGCTGCACGTTTAGCGGCATAACGAGCCGTCATCTGCGCACGCTTCACTTCTCTAGCCTTCATTGATTCTTTTGCCATGTTGATCTGTTTCTTTTTGCTTAATATTTTAGTTAGCCTGGAAAGGCATTCCAAATTCTTTTAAAAGCTGCATCGCTTCTTCGTCTGTTTCCGCGGTAGTCACAAATGTGATGTCCATTCCTGAAATTTTATTCACCTTATCGATATCGATTTCCGGAAAGATGATTTGTTCAGTCACACCCATTGTGTAATTACCCCGCCCGTCAAATCCTTTTGGATTAATGCCACGGAAATCACGGATACGTGGTAATGAAACAGAAATCAAACGGTCCAAAAATTCATACATATTCACATCTCTCAATGTAACACGTACTCCGATTGGTACATCCACACGAAGCTTGAAGTTTGAGATATCTTTCTTTGATTTAGTTGCCACACATTTCTGTCCGGTTACTGCAATCATCTCCTGCATGGCATATTCAATGAGTTTCTTGTCACTCACTGCATCTCCAACTCCCTGGTTCACGCAAATCTTTACAAGACGTGGCACCTGCATAACGCTCTTGTAGTTAAATTTCTTGGCAAGTGCAGGAACTATTTCCTGACGGTACTTGTCTTTTAATCTCGGTGTATATTCCATTATTTGATTACCTCCCCTGACTTTTTAGAGTAACGAACTAATTTATCGCCTTCAAGCTTACGGCCAACACGGGTAGCATTTCCTTTACCATCAACAAGTAATACATTTGAAATATGGATAGCTGCTTCCTGCTTTACAATACCACCCTGTGTATTCTTGGCATTAGGTTTAGTGTGCTTGCTGATCAAGTTAACTCCTTCAACGAGTATGCGGCGCTTCTCCTGAATTACTTCAAGTACCCTTCCCTGAGACCCTTTTGAGTCACCGGCGATCACCTTTACGATGTCACCTTTTTTGATGTGAAGCTTTGCTTGTTTATTAAATTTTCTTTCCATGATATATGGTGTCTTATTCTTCTTGATTTATATTACCTCAGGAGCCAATGAAACAATTTTCATAAATTGTTTCTCACGAAGTTCGCGGGCAACCGGTCCGAAAATACGTGTCCCACGCAGTTCGTCCTGTGCATTCAACAACACAACGGCATTGTCGTCAAAGCGGATATACGATCCATCCTGGCGCTTCACCTCTTTCTTGGTGCGAACAACCACTGCCTTTGTTACTGTTCCTTTTTTGATGTTGCCTGAAGGTAAAGCGTGCTTTACAGTTACAACTATCTTGTCGCCAAGTGAAGCGTATCTTTTTCCGGTACCGCCGAGTACACGGATACAAAGAACTTCTTTTGCTCCGCTGTTATCGGCAACCACACATCTGGATTCTTGCTGTATCATTGTTATTCGGTATTTAAACTTGATTTCTGAACTCTGTTTCTACAAGAAATCCTGTGAAAACAATAGTTTCAGTTTAATTATTTTGCCTTTTCAATAATTTCTGATAAGCGCCAGCACTTATTTTTGCTGAGCGGCCGCGTCTCAGTGATGCGAACTACATCTCCGATTCCACTTTCATTTTTTTCATCGTGTGCCATGAATGTACTGGTCTTCTTGATGAATTTCCCATAGATAGGATGCTTCACTTTGCGCTCAACGGATACAACAATACTTTTGTTCATCTTGTTGCTTACAACAATACCTGTCCGGTCTTTACGCAATCCGCGCTTCTCTGTGCTTGTATTTTCCATGATTGAAATTTCCGCTTATTAATTTTTTGGTGCAGCATTTGCACGTTTAGTCAACTCAGTATGGAGCATCGCGATGCCTCGACGAACAGCCCTGATCTTCATTGGGTTTTCAATAGGAGAAACAGCATGATTCATCTTCATTTTAGTGAAGAGGGTCTTTTCCTCCTGCAGACGCAGACGAAGCTCATCGTTTGTTAATTCTTTTATGTCCTCTTTTTTCATGATAAGATACTTCTATTATATTTTGATCATTTTATCAATAGACCGGGTAATTGTTATTCGGCAAAATCGCGTCGGATGATGAATTTTGTATTTACCGACAATTTTTGAGATGCTAATCGCATCGCTTCACGTGCAGTTGCTTCAGATACTCCTTCCGCTTCGAAGATGATCGTTCCGGGTTTTACTACTGCAACCCAGAATTCAGGGTTACCTTTTCCTTTTCCCATACGTACCTCAGCAGGTTTACGTGTAATTGGCTTATCGGGGAATATCCTGCACCAGATCTGACCCTCACGCTTCATAAAACGTGTTACAGCTACACGGGCTGCTTCAATCTGCTTACTGGGCAACCAGCCTGTTTCAAGCGACTTGATTCCGAATGACCCAAATGATAAGTCATGTCCACGGGTAGCTTTTCCCTTGGGAACCATTTTATGTTGTTTTCTGAACTTTGTCTTTTTCGGCTGTAACATGATTGAATCTACTTTTTACTATTGTTATTTTCTCAGTCAACAATTAATCTTTCTTGCGTCCACGACCACCACCACTGTTTCCGCCGGCATTTCCACCACGGCCACCACCACCACCACTGCCGCCACGTCCGCCGCGATTACCACGATCTCCTCGCTCACCACGATCACCACGCTCACGACCGCTACCTGACATACCCTTCGGTGCAGATACATTGACACTGGATCCAAGGTTAGGAGACAAATCACGTTTTCCGTAAACTTCTCCTTTACAAACCCATACTTTTATTCCAATCTTACCATAAGAAGTTTGTGCTTCCGCGATAGCGAAATCAATATCAGCACGGAATGTGTGCAGAGGAACACGACCATCTTTATATCCTTCACTCCGGGCAATCTCCGCTCCGCCTAAACGACCACCTACCAGGATACGAATCCCTTCAGCACCCATTCGCATTGTAGAAGCAATTGACATCTTTGCAGCTCGACGAAACGAAATACGAGCTTCGATCTGACGGGCAATACCATCAGCTACCAACTGCGCATCAAGTTCAGGACGTTTTATTTCATAGATATTGATCTGTACGTCCTTCTTGGTAAGCTTCTTCAGCTCCTCCTTCAGTTTGTCAACTTCTTGTCCTCCTTTACCAATCACGATACCCGGACGGGCAGTGTGAACGGTAACTGTGATCAACTTCATTGTTCTTTCGATCACGATCTTGGATACTCCACCTTTCTGAAGACGAGCCATCAAGTATTTACGGATCTTTTCGTCCTCTACCAGTTTGTCAGCATACTTTCTGCCACCATACCAGTTCGAGTCCCATCCTCTGATGATTCCCAGTCGGTTTCCTATTGGATTTGCTTTTTGTCCCATTGTATTTTTTTTCTCTTCAGTCCGGAGACCTTGAATAGGGTTTTAGTTTTTAATGAGAATTATTTTACTTCTTCTGCCACTTCAATCTTTTTTCCTTTAACGGAAACAGGTCGGTTGGCGATGTTATCAAGAACAATAGTGACGTGATTTGAACGCTTACGAACCCGGTAACCACGACCTTGTGGAGCAGGACGCAGACGTTTCAACATGCGGGCACTGTCAACAGCGATCGTCTTCACATAAACTTTTCCTTCATCAATCTTATCTCCGGTTTTTGATTCCCAGTTAACGATGGCAGACTGGAGCAACTTCTCCAAGCGTGCTGCAGGTGCTTTCGCATTGTATTTAAGTATGTTTAAAGCCTTCATGACCTCAATGCCACGTACCAGATCAGATACAACACGCATCTTACGAGGTGATGTTGGAACGTTTACAAGCTTGGCAATAGATGTTGTCTTTAATGCCTCTTTGCGTTTTTCAGACGCTTCTCTTTTTCTGACTCCCATGATAATAATTAGATTGAATGCTTATACCTTATTTTCCACCAGCCTTGGCACCGCTATGTCCACGGAATGTACGCGTGGGAGCGAATTCACCCAGTTTGTGACCAACCATGTTTTCTGTGACATATACCGGAATAAATTTATTTCCGTTATGGACAGCGAATGTATATCCGACGAAATCCGGAGAAATCATCGAAGCACGTGACCATGTTTTAATCACCGTTTTCTTTTTTCCATCGGCCATCTTCACTACCTTTTGTTCAAGGTGATGTGCGATGTAAGGACCTTTTTTTAACGAACGAGCCATTCTGATTTTCTATTTAAGATTGCTTCCTTCGGAATCAATCAACCTTTTAAAGATTATTTTTTACGTTTCTCAATAATATATTTATCTGTAGTCTTGTTTTTACGGGTCTTATAACCCTTAGCAAGCAATCCTTTACGTGAACGTGGGTGACCACCGGAAGCACGTCCTTCTCCTCCACCCATAGGGTGATCCACGGGATTCATCGCGACACCACGAACACGTGGGCGGCGACCTGCCCAGCGGCTGCGTCCCGCTTTACCAAGACGCTCCTGCATGTGATCAGCGTTAGACACGGTTCCAATTGTTGCAAGACAAGTAACCAGGATCATACGAGTTTCACCGGAAGGCATTTTGATAACTGCATACTTTCCATCGCGGGCAGCTAACTGTGCATAAGTTCCTGCACTGCGGGCAATTTCAGCACCTTGTCCTGGACGTAATTCAATTCCGTGAATCAAAGTTCCTAGTGGAATATCTCTCAGAAACATGGCATTACCAACTTCTGGTGTTGCTTCTGCTCCGGAAAATATTTTCTGACCGACTTTCAAACCGTTCGGTGCAACAATGTATCGCTTCTCGCCATCTTTGTAGAAAACAAGGGCTATACGTGCTGTTCTGTTCGGATCGTATTCGATAGTTTTTACTGTTCCTTCAATGCCGTGTTTATCCCGTTTGAAATCTATCAGACGATACATCTGCTTGTGACCACCACCAATATAGCGCATGGTCATCTTTCCATCAGCATTCCGGCCTCCGCTGCGTTTTTGAGACACAACTAAACTTGGTTCAGGACGTGATGCTGTGATATCATCGTACGAATCAGAGATGGTATGTCTCTGGCTCGGAGTCATTGGGCGCATTTTTTTTACTGCCATGATTCTACTCTCCTAATTTTAAATGTTGCTATAGAAATCAATAACTTCTCCCTTTTTGAGAGTAACGACTGCTTTCTTGAATGAACCGGTATTTCCGGATTGAATGCCGGTTTTTGTGAAACGTGTTTTCCGTTTACCACGGTACAACATTGTGTTCACACTTTCTACCGTGACATTATACATGGACTCGACGGCTTTCTTAATCTGAATTTTGTTTGAACGTGAGTCCACTACAAATCCATATTGACCCAGCTTCTCGCCGGATTTAGTCGCCTTCTCGGTAATGAGGGGTTTCTTTAGGATGCTCATTGTGCTAAGAATCTATTTTCAAGTACGGGAACTGAACCTTCAACAAATACGATGGTCTGCGCATTGAGAACATCATACGTATTTAATTCTGCAGCCGTCGTGACTTTGTTTCGTTCTAAATTTCTTGATGACAGGAATATATTCGTGTCGTGTTCAGGTAATACCATTAACACCTTCTTATCTGACAGTTTCAGATTCTTCAAAATGTCGGAGTATCCTTTTGTCTTCGGAGAGGACATGTTGAAATTCTCAACTACAGTGATGCTTTTATCTTTTGCCTTATAAGTAAGTGCTGACAAGCATGCAAGGTGCTTCAGTTTTTTGTTCAGCTTAAATGAGTAGTCGCGCGGACGAGGTCCGAATGCACGTCCGCCACCCACAAACAAAGGTGACTTCATAGAACCTGCACGTGCTCCCCCTGTACCCTTTTGACGTTTAAGCTTCTTTGTAGTACGTGCAATTTCTGCACGTTCCTTTGACTTATGTGTTCCCTGACGACGATTCGCCAGAAACTGCTTAACATCAAGATAAATTGCGTGGTCATTAGGCTCGATAGAGAAAATCTTCTCGCTTAACTTCACTTTCTTTCCGGTTTCTTTTCCGGAGATATCTACGATTGTGACTTCCATGTTATTTCTCAACTATTACGTATGAACCATTGTGCCCGGGAATTGCACCTTTAATAACCAATATATTTTCCTCAGGCATAACTTTTATCCCCTCAAGATTTTGAATTTTAATGCGGGTATGTCCCATGTGACCTCCCATACGCATTCCTGGCATAACACGTGATGGCCATGAGGAAGCTCCAAGTGATCCCGGTGCACGAAGACGGTTGTGCTGACCATGTGTCTGCATACCAACACCTGCGAAGTGGTGACGACGAACAACCCCCTGAAATCCTTTTCCTTTGCTCGTACCTATTACGTCAACAAATTCTCCTTCAATGAACAGATCTACCTTTATCTCTGAGCCCATTGCAGGTAACTCAGGAAAATGACGGAATTCCATTACTTTTTTCTTAGGTGTTGTACCTGCCTTCTTAAAGTGACCGGTTGTTGCCTTAGTAGCATGCTTTTCTTTCCGCTCTCCATAAGAAAGCTGAACAGCATTATATCCATCTGAATCCTTAGTCTTCACCTGAGTGACTACGCAAGGACCCGCTTGAATGATTGTGCATGGAATTTGCTTTCCATTAAGTCCGAAGACGCTGGTCATTCCTATTTTCGTTCCGATAATTCCTGACATTTCTTCTATCGTTAGAGGTCAGAGGTTTGACACGATGGTCAAACATTCACCTGTATTATTTTAATTAACTCGCTTTAATTTCAACTTCTACTCCACTTGGCAATTCTAATTTCATCAATGCATCAACAGTTTTAGCTGATGAATTATAGATGTCCAGCAATCGCTTGTAAGAACACAACTTGAATTGCTCACGTGCTTTCTTATTTACGTGCGGGGAGCGAAGAACTGTGAAGATCTTCTTATCTGTTGGTAACGGAATTGGCCCGTTCACCACTGCACCGGTAACTTTAACTGTCTTCACGATCTTCTCAGCTGATTTATCAACCAGGTTGTGATCGTAAGATTTTAATTTGATGCGAATTCGCTGTGACATGATAAAAGAACGTTTTAGTATTTAATGGTATCCTGTTTAGTCAATTAAACTTTTTCTGCTTTTGATTTGCCTTTGACCTTTGCAATTACTTCATCGGCAAGTGTCCGGGGACACTCTGCATAATGGGAGAATTCCATCGTGGAGGATGCGCGACCTGAAGTGATGGTACGAAGTGTTGTTACATAACCGAACATTTCAGAGAGAGGCACTTTAGCACGAATAACCTGTGCTCCTGCACGTGTATCCATTCCTTCCAACTGGCCACGACGTTTGTTAAGGTCACCCATAACATCACCCATGTATAAATCCGGAGTAACAACTTCTACTTTCATGATCGGCTCAAGAAGTACGGGTTTAGCTTTAGGTGCAGATTCACGGAATGCGATCTTCGCACAGATCTCGAAAGAAAGTGCATCGGAGTCAACTGCGTGAAATGATCCATCAAACAAACGAACCTTCAGCATGTCTACCGGGTACCCGGCAAGCACACCTGTTGACATGGCCTGATCAAAACCCTTTTGAACGGATGGTATGAATTCACGTGGAATACTTCCACCTGAAATTTCATTAACGAATTGAAGGCCGGTATGACCCTTTTCAACCCATTCTTTATCAACAGGACCAATTTCAAACTGTATGTCAGCGAATTTACCGCGACCACCAGTCTGTTTTTTATACGTTTCACGGTGTGTTGCACTTCCAATTAAGGCTTCTTTATAAGAAACCTGCGGAGCACCCTGATTACATTCTACTTTAAATTCACGACGAAGACGATCAACAATGATCTCAAGGTGCAATTCACCCATTCCTGAAATTACTGTTTGCCCACTGTCTTCATCTGTATGAACCCGGAAAGTTGGATCTTCCTCGGCTAATTTAGCCAGAGCCATTCCTAGTTTATCCACATCAGCCTGAGTCTTCGGCTCAATCGCAAGACCGATTACCGGCACAGGGAATGACATAGACTCAAGAACAATCGGGTGATTCGGATCACACAGGGTATCTCCGGTTTTAATATCTTTAAAACCAACTGCAGCACCAATGTCACCTGCCTCGATAAAATCAATTGGGCTTTGCTTATTAGCGTGCATCCGGATGATCCGGGAAATACGCTCATTCTTGTTAGTACGGGCATTCAATACATAAGAACCTGCATCCAGACGACCAGAGTAAACACGAAAGAAAGCGAGACGACCAACGAATGGGTCAGTAGCTATCTTGAATGCAAGTGAAGCGAATTTATCTTTGGGATCAGGCTGACGTGTCTCCTCTTTGTCTGTTTCAGGGTTAATGCCGATAACCGGACCAACATCCATCGGAGATGGCAGAAATTCTATAACAGCATCCAACATCACCTGAACACCTTTGTTCTTGAAAGCAGATCCACACAAGAGCGGAGTGATCTTCATTGCATTCGTAGCCAATCGAATCGCATTACGCAATTCATCGTCAGTGATTGAGTTTGGATCTACAAAAAACTTTTCCATCAGGTGATCATCAAATTCAGCGACCGCTTCCACCAGATTTGCACGCCAGTGATTCACCTCAGCTTGCATGTCGATTGGAATTGGCACTATGTCAAAGGTCGCGCCTTTAGTTTCATCGTGCCAGATGATTGCTTTATTTGTGATCAGGTCAACAACCCCGACGAACAAATCCTCCGCGCCAATAGGAAGCTGGAGGGGAACCGGATTGCCATGAAGACGTTCTTTTACCTGTTGAACGACATTTAAAAAATTTGCACCTGCACGGTCCATCTTATTCACGAAACCTATACGGGGAACGTTATACTTATTCATTTGACGCCAAACAGTCTCTGACTGCGGCTCTACTCCTCCCACTGCACAAAAAAGCGCGACAGCGCCATCCAATACACGTAATGAACGTTCCACTTCCACAGTGAAGTCAACGTGTCCAGGTGTATCAATAATATTGATCTTGTACGTATCGTCCTTGTAATTCCAGTAAGTTGTAGTGGCGGCGGATGTAATGGTTATACCACGCTCCTGCTCCTGAACCATCCAATCCATGGTAGCAGCGCCTTCGTGCACCTCACCAATCTTATGCACTTTTCCTGTATAATACAGGATGCGCTCTGTGGTGGTGGTTTTACCGGCATCGATGTGCGCGGAAATCCCAATGTTGCGTGTTTTCTTTAATTCGTTGCTCATTTGATTAGTTCTCCGTTAATCATAACGATAGTTGTTTTTTCTCGTGATAACCGGACACTTTGAACAGAGAATTAATTTCTCTTATAATAATGCCCGGAGGCATGCTCAGTTATCCAGTAGATAATCTTGCTCGATGAAAGCGGCAAGTCTTGGTTATCCGTTAAAAAAAAGAACTACTTATTAATGATGGATAATTCACTTATCCTTTGTTAAATTCTATAAACTTAAGCTCTGAAGTGAGAGAAGGCTTTGTTGGCTTCAGCCATACGGTGCGTATCCTCTTTCTTCTTCACTGCAGCACCTTCACCTTTTGAAGCTGCGATAATCTCACCTGCCAAACGCTCCGCCATTGATTTCTCATTGCGGTTTCTCGAATAGCTGATCAGCCATTTGATAGTCAATGCCACACGACGATCCGGGCGGATTTCACTTGGGATCTGGAAGGTAGCTCCACCAACACGACGGCTCTTTACTTCAACTGTCGGCATTACATTAGTCATTGCCTTCTTCCACATATCTAATCCACTTTCCTTCGTCTTCTCCTCTACACGTGCAACCGCATCATAGAAAATTCCGTAGGCTGTGCTTTTGTTTCCTCCATACATGAGGTTATTCACAAAACGGGTTACCAGCGTATCATTGAACTTAGGATCCGGTAACAAAATTCTTTTCTTTGGTTTGGTCTTCCGCATGATTAATCTTCAGCTATTGGTAGTGAATATAATTCTTGTTATTTATTGCTTATTTCTTTGCTGCAGGTACACCTGCCTTCGGACGCTTCGCACCGTATTTACTTCTCTGTTGCTTGCGACCATCAACACCCGCCGTATCCAATGTACCACGAATGATGTGATAACGAACTCCCGGAAGATCTTTTACCCTGCCTCCGCGGATCATGACTATTGAGTGCTCCTGAAGGTTATGCCCTTCACCTGGAATGTATGCTGTTACCTCGAACTTATTTGTAAGACGAACACGTGCTACTTTACGCATCGCTGAATTCGGCTTCTTTGGAGTCGTTGTGTAAACACGAGTACAAACACCGCGACGTTGTGGACAAGATACCAAAGCCGGAGATTTGCTTTTATCTACCAATTTTGAGCGCCCTTTGCGGACTAACTGCTGTAATGTTGGCATTCGTTGATTTCTTTCAGATTAGGTTTGAGACTTTCTTGGAATTCCCCCTATTTTTAGGGATTGCAAAGGTACATCTTCTTTTATATTTACCAAATCCTATTAATAATTATTTTTACACAGATGCCTCAAAAATTAATATGCACATTTTCAATGGCTTAGGACTATGCCATTGGCAATGTATTTTAGCGGAATAATGCTCAAAAAACGATATTTTGGAAGATCCCGATTGGAATCTACCTTGACTTCATGCGAACAAAATAACAAGATTTAATTTTGGACGACTTTAATTCAAGCCGATTTATACCGCATTCTAAATGAAGTTGGTATTTAATTATAAAAAGCTTAAAATTAAGTTATTACCATTTACAGGGAAATTGCTATCTCGCCCTATCATTTAGACAAGCGTTCACGACAATTGGTCTTATCGCCCTTAAAAAATTAAGAAGATTATCAATAACAGCGGGTTGGATCAGGCAACTTTCAGCTTATTCACGTTAGATTTCGAGAATTTCTCCTTCGCATAAGAAAGTGTCACAACGAAATCTTTAGGAGCCGATTTTCCCGCGGAAGGAACCTCAAACATCGCGTCTAATAAAATAGCCTCACAAATTGAACGTAATCCTCTGGCTCCTAGCTTAAACTCAAATGCTTTATCAACAATAAAACGCCTGACAGGGTTCTCTAGCCTCAGGTTCACCCCTTCCAATTGGAACAACTTTTCGTATTGTTTGATAAGTGCATTCGTTGGCGCAGTAAGAATAGACCGTAACACCGTTTTGTCCAAATGATCAAGATGTGTAATTACCGGAAGGCGACCTATCAGCTCCGGTATAATACCAAATGCTTTTAGATCCATAGGGCTGATATACTGAAGATAATTCGCTTTATCGTAACTATCTTGGTCTTTGCTGGCCTTAAAACCAAGTGCATTTGCCTGTAATCTTTTTGCTATTTTCTTCTCAATTCCATCAAATGCTCCACCACAAATGAAAAGGATATTCTGGGTATCCATGGAAATCATTTTCTGTTCTGGATGCTTTCTTCCTCCCTGCGGGGGTACATTTACGATCGAGCCTTCAAGTAATTTTAATAAGGCCTGCTGAACCCCTTCTCCACTCACATCACGGGTAATGGAAGGGTTGTCACTTTTACGGGCAATTTTATCAATCTCATCAATATATACGATTCCCCGCTCTGCTGAAGCCACATCGTAATCTGCGGATTGAAGTAATCTGGTAAGTATACTTTCCACATCTTCTCCAACATAACCTGCTTCTGTCAAAACTGTTGCATCGGCAATACAAAAAGGAACATTCAACATTTTAGCAATTGTTCTGGCTAAAAGTGTTTTTCCTGTGCCGGTTTCTCCTACAAGTATGATATTCGATTTTTCAATTTCAACATCATCCTGCTTCTTGATTTTGGCTGCAATTCGTTTGTAATGATTGTACACAGCAACAGAAAGCACCTTTTTTGCATCATCCTGACCTATAACATACTGCTCGAGGAATTTTTTTATTTCCATCGGCTTCAACAAAGTTATTTGTGAGCTGATCGTATTCTTCAGCTTGCTATTCATCTCGTCGCTGAGGATATTCTGTGCCTGTTGTATACACTGATCACAAATATGCCCTGTAATTCCTGCAATTAAAACATACGTCTCGCTCTTGTCACGCCCACAGAATGAGCATTTTATATCTTTCTGGTTTTTCATATTCAATTTGGAAGAATCTATTGGAAATTTAAACGCAAGCTACGGAGAATAGTTCAATTTTTAAACTATTTAACCGGTAGCTTGCGTCTTAAAAATCGCTAAAAAAGCGGGATTTATTTTTTTCTGGTGAGTACCTCGTCTATCATTCCATATTCCTTCGCCTCATCAGCTGTCATCCAATAATCACGATCTGAATCTGCCCATACCTTTTCAAAGGTCTGACCTGAATGGGATGCGATAATCTCATAAAGCTCCTTCTTAAGCTTTTGAATCTCACGGGCAGTGATTTCAATATCGGAAGCCTGTCCTTCAGCACCTCCCATAGGCTGGTGAATCATTATCCTTGCATGCTTTAATGCTGCTCTTTTTCCTTTTGCACCTGCTGTCATTAAGACAGCGGCCATGGAAGCAGCCATTCCGGTACAGATAGTGGCAATATTGGGCTGAATAAATTGCATGGTATCATAAATTCCCAATCCAGCATAAACTGAACCACCCGGACTATTCATATAAATCTGGATATCCTTCTTTGCATCAACTGATTCCAGAAACAACAGCTGAGCCTGAATGATATTTGAGACATAATCATTGATTCCTACACCAAGAAAAATAATACGATCCATCATGAGTCGCGAGAAAACGTCCATGGTGGCAATATTCAACTGTCTCTCTTCAATAATTGTGGGTGAAATGTAATCTGCTCTCACAGACGAAACAAAACTGTCAACAGTAATACTGCTAATCCCCTTGTGCTTTATCGCGTACTTGCGAAACTCATCTGAATAATTCATTTTCTCCTTTTCGTTTTTAAATTAAAATCCCCTTCCGCCCGGACTAATTCCAAACAGAGCTTGTTTTTTTTCAATTTCAAAATTAACCCGAAGTGGTACTCAGTAATATGACAGCCAAAATAGTTTTCAACAAGCTTTTAAGTGGTCAGGCGACTGAGGCCGGAACATTTGGAGGACAAAAGACTATGACAATATCTTAGCCTGAATGAAAATTTCAAAGTTTGAATGCCGGAGTTCAATTAGTCCTAAATAATCTAAAATACACCATCTATTTTTAGCCTCATTACCTAAAAAAAAATGCATCTCAATGGATGCATTTTCGCTTTTGGGTGGGAAACAGATCAATGTTGATCTTGCTCGTGCTTTGTTTTTTCCTGAAGTTTCTCTATGAACTCCGAGTAAGGCAGTTCGACCTCTTTTAATTTTACTTCCTTCTTCAATTGTTCGAATACCTTATTTTCTTTAATACTTCGTTCGAGTTTTTCTTCTGCGCCTTCCTGTTGTAAATAACGAACGGTCATCTCCTCTAATCGTTCATCTTCAAGGTCATAGTAGCCATACTGAGCAAACTCCTGTCGCATCACCTGACGGGCAAGTTCTTTAATCTCCCCTTCAGTTACTTCGAGCATATGAGCTGCGGCAACTTTATTCTGAATCAGACTCCATCGTAAATCTTCCGACAGGTGATAATACTCATGAATGAAAGCATCCTCTTCTATCGGTTTGGCGGAGTTAGCTTTGAGCATACGCTGCAAAAACTCATCAGGTAGTGGAATGGATATGCTCGTCAACAAGAAATTCTTTAGGTCCTTACTCAACTTCCGATCGCTTTCACGAATAAAATATTTCGCGATACTTTCTTTGATCTTAGCACGAAATTCCTCTTCAGTTTTCACAACTCCTTCGCCATATAACTTGTCAAAGAGTTCCTGATTCAACTCAGCTTTGTCAATTTGATTTATGGTATTAACCGTAAATTTGTAATCTGAATGAATGGACGGCGAATCCTTTCCGACCTTTAACATTGCAGCAACTTCTGTATCGTTACCGAAGGTATCCATAGGATTGAAACGAACTTCATCGGACTTCTTTAGTCCAATAAAAACTTTTCGTTTATCCACATTACGGATTAATTCCAAAGATAAAGAAGTGGTGGTCTTGTGAGCACCTTCCTTCGGCTGACCTTCAGTATCAAGTTCTATAAACTCACCGTATAAAACATGATGCTCTTCTGAAACTTCCGGATTAGAAAATTTACCATATCGACGACGGATATCAGCAATATCATCTTCCATCATTTTCTCATCAACCTGAATCAGATAATACGGAATCTGTTCCTTGGGTATACTCACCTCAAACGAAGGAGCCATCCCAAGTTCATATAAAAACTCAAAACTGGCACCATCTTCGAAGACTGGATCCTTCTCACCCTTTTTAGGTAGTGGAGATCCGATTACTTCCAGTTTGTTATCATAGATGTACTTGCCTAATGACTCACTGAGCATTTTGTTCAGCTCTTCAACTAGTACAGCTTTACCATACATTTTCTTGATAACACCGACAGGAACTTTTCCTGGGCGAAACCCCGGAACACTAACAGATCGCTGGTAATTTTTAATTACCTCGTTGACGCGACTCTGATAGTCATCCGGTTTTAGCTCAATCTTCACAACGGCATTCAGCTCGTCGATTTGCTCTTTGGTAATGTTCATCATCTTTAAGCTTCTTAAATCCTAAATCTATTAATGCTTTGCGCTTACTCATCCAAAACTTTGCAATAAAAAAAATCTATTGCATAAATCCATCACCTGTCCTGAGACGGGCGATGGATTTAGTTTTCAGTGCGCATGGAGGGACTCGAACCCACACGCCTTTCGGCACCAGATCCTAAGTCTGGCGCGGCTGCCAATTACGCCACATGCGCTGAAAATGGGATGCGAAGGTAGTTATTTTTTCCCTTGGTACAATATTGTGAACCTCTTGATTTACAGTGCATTCAATACATGGCATGTTTTGTACCTTTGAGACCTAATCAGGTTCATATGTTAAAAATAATCCCGGGAGAAGTTAAAACTTCTCTGTTTCACAGCTATATGCTGGCATCCATCGCTCCTAGACCAATTGCCTTCGCCAGTACCATCGATAAAAATGGAATCCGCAATCTGGCACCTTTTAGTTTTTTTAATGCTTTTGGCAGCAAACCTCCAATCCTAGTCTTTTCCCCTGCCCGTCGTGTGCGTGATAATACCATTAAGCACACACTTGAAAATATTCATGAAACCGGTGAAGTGGTAATCAATGTTGTAAACTTCGAAATGGTTCACCAGATGTCTTTAGCCAGCACTGAGTTTCCAAAAGGTGTTGATGAATTTATTAAGTCAGGATTCACTCCCATTCAATCAGATATTGTAAAACCATATCGCATTAAAGAATCTCCTGTTCAAATGGAATGTAAAGTTCTTGAGGTTAAAGAAATGGGTACTCAGGGTGGTGCTGCAAATCTTATTATTTGTGAAATAGTACTTATGCATATTGACGAAAAAATACTCACATCAGAAAATAAAATTGATGTACACAAAATCGACCTGGTTGCCAGAATGGGTGAAAACTATTATTGCAGAGCCTCAGGTGCATCTATTTTTGAAGTCACAAAACCACTTATGGAACAGGGAATTGGTGTAGATCAAATTCCTGAAAGAATACGACTTAGTAAAATTCTTACAGGAAATAATCTGGGACAGCTGGGAAATGTGAAGGAGTTACCGGATGAAAAAGAAGTAAATGAATTTGCATACAAGACACATATCAAAGACCTCCGGGAAAGGTTTAGCGGTAAGCCCCTGACTTTTGAACAAAAATTGCATGAACTTGCAAAAACTCTCCTTGACAGAGGGGAGATCAATGAGGCATGGCTTACTTTAATTTACTCATTGAAGTATTCAGGAATATAATTTACTCTAGCTTTTGCCGTCCCTTCATTCCTTATCACTCAATTTAAAAAAGTCTGATAGTGCGAGTAAAAAGACTTTGTGAGACGAATATATTTCGCGGTAAACATTCAGCATGGTGGACACTTCAATCTCTGAGATTCTATCCTCACGTAAAATAGATAACAGTTTTGAAATTTCTAATTCATGCTCTTCCTTATTTAATTTTATCAATTCCTCAGGCTGATTTCTCTCTTCTGCGCTTACTTTCCCGGTGTCAAGGAACTTCTCCAATGCCTCATAGAAAAAATTTTCCCTTTTCTGCAATGACTTAAACAATTCATAAAGTTCATCTTCAGCTGTATCTGCAAGATCCTTCAGATTATGCCGTATGTCCTTTATATTCTTTACACCGTGTATCACCTCCCTGCATACAATTGTCAAGGTGTTCAAACGTGTCACTTTCTCAGGCTCAATTTTTTCCTGCTGAACTTCCTGTAAAAATTCCAGAATCTCTCCTTGCAATAATTTAATATTTTGATATTGATCATTGTAAGACAGAGGAGCATGAGTAAGGCTCCTCAGGCTTTTATACCATGCTTCTTCAGGCTTGTTATCAATTGCAATTTCTAAACCAATTCTATTTAATAAAAAAGCATGTCGAAAGAATGATGCGATTTCCATTTCTGCCAGCTTAATCACATCTTTATTTTCATTTCGTGAAATCTTGTGAATGAACAGCGTGAGGTCAGTACCTTTTCCTTTTGAAAAATACTTTTCAAGCAGGTCCGCAAACTTTCTGAGAAATGGAAGAAAAATAAAAATGCTTAGAAGGTTTATACTTGATTGAAAAAGGACTAGTTTGATGAGTGCTTCTGTCTCCGGCAAAAAATAACCAATAAGATTTAGAAGCGGATATAGTATTAATGCGGCCAGAATAAGTGTGGCGGAATTAAAATACAAATTGCCCAGCGCAACCCTTTTCTTGTCAGGAATTCCACCAATGGCACCAACCATGATTTTTATGGATGTCCCAAGCTCCGCACCTATCACCATTGCAGCTGCATGTTCAAGCGGAATAAGACCGGAATGTAAGGCCGTTAACGTAATAGCCATTGTAGCTGAGCTGGACTGAATAATGACAGTAAACAAAAAACCAATAGGGATAAAAATATACGGAGTTCTGGAGGTTACAGCAGCTAATAAATTAGGATCTGCCAATGCACTTGCACTCTCCTTCATCCATGACAGGCCAATGAAAAGTAATGCAAAACCTACCAGAAATTCACTGAATTGGCGTATTTGCGCCCGACTGCGAAAAAAAATAAAACCTGCTAAAGCAAGTGCTAAAATCGGATAACTTAATTTCTCAATCTCAAACTTAAAGCCAAATATGGCAACGATCCAACTGCTTATGGTAGTTCCAAGATTTGATCCCAACACTAAAGCAAGTGCATTTCTCATTTCCATGATTCCTGCACCAACGAAAGAAAGAACCATTAATAAGACTACAGAACTACTTTGCAAAACTGCTGTCACGGCAGTCCCGGCGAGTACAGCTCTTAAAGGCTGCCTCGTTTGCCTTTGAAGAAACTTTTTAAATGAACGACCAGCCAAGTCTTTCAACGAACCCTCAATTCGCATCATTCCAAAAACAAACAAAGCTAAACCGGCCGCGAAATACCAATAATCAAAATCCTTCATAATTCATCATATCATTTCTTGAACAAAGATACCAACTCACAACTATTGAGGGATGATTTGAATCATTTAGAATACTGCCAATCTTACCTTTTTCAAGCGTTGAGTAATAATTGCTTTTAAAATTCTGGATACACCCTGCTCATTCCAGCTGTCTTATTTTCAAGGATTGAGGCCATTTCTGATACATGGGTAAAAAACAAGAAATCTCAAGAAGCGAACTCATGGGAAAGTTTGATTCTGCAATAAAAAGATTAAATATTGAACAAATCGGTAGTTTGTTCATAATTTTTCAAAATCAAAAATTAAATTATTAATATTTTTTTGAACATTTGTATTCATAACTCACACTTTGCATATATAAAAACTCTTCAACATGAAAAAGGTATTACGCGTCTTAGGATTCCTGGTTCTGTTTCTTGTCATTGCAGCAAGCGCAGGATTACTCTATTTTAATTCCGCCTTCCCCGTAAAAATTTCGGCAAATGACTTTCATCTCGATGCTACTCCTAAACAGATTGCAAGAGGTGAATACCTTGTTCATCATGTCACACTTTGTCTTGATTGTCATTCAACGCGTAATTTTGAATACTACGCAGGACCTATCGTTGATGGCACCTGGGGAAAAGGTGGTGAATCGTTTGACCAAGCTAAAGCAAATGTTCCGGGAATAATTTATGCAACAAACATAACACCCGCAGGCATCGGCAACTGGACAAATGGAGAGATTATGCGTGCCATCACTGCAGGTTTGAGCAAGGACAATGTAGCTTTGTTTCCGCTCATGCCATACACTCATTACGCGGGAATGGCCAAAGAAGACGTTTTAAGTATTATTGCTTACATCAGAACACTTCCTGCTATTGAAAATGTTGTACCGGAACGCAGTCTCAATTTCCCATTGAACTTTATCGTAAAAACAATCCCGGTGGAATCTAATTTATTGGCAGCAGTACCTGATAAATCGAATACTATTGAATACGGAAAGTATTTGATAAATGCTGTAGCCTGTATTCATTGCCACACAAAATCTGAAGAAGGAAAATTTTTACCCGGAATGGAATTTGCCGGAGGTTTAAAATTTACCTATCCAAATGGCGATGTAAATTATTCTTCTAACATCACACCTGATAATGAGACCGGAATCGGCTTACTTTCAAAGGAAAGATTCATAGGAAAATTTAAGGCATTTGTTGATTCCAGCGGTCATCCTATGATGATTCCTGTCGCCGCACATCAGAAAAACACAGTTATGCCCTGGACAGTTTTAGGTGGGATGACTGAGGAAGATTTAGGAGCGATTTATGAATACCTCCGCACGATTCCCCCTGTAAAAAACGCGGTCACAACATTTGTCCCAAACAGCGGAGGAATATAAACCCAAATGTACCGGAAGGTTAAAATTTCCTGTCCCAATTTTATTCATGAGGCCGGATTCTGTAATAGGTCAGGGCAAATCACCGAATGCAATTTTTGCAAAAACTTCTACCCATTGCAGGCAAAAAAAACGCCGGAATTCCCTTTTCAGGATTCCGGCGTTTTTTTATAAATATTCTGAGTTTTAAAATAAGCCGTTTATTTCGGCATTTATCTTATTTACGATTTTTCCCAGATCTTCAGGATTATCCGCGAAGTTTAAATCATCAATGTCGATAATCAATAATTTTCCTTGCTCATAGGTAGAAATCCATGCTTCATAGCGTTCATTGAGTCGCTTTAAGTAATCAATACGAATTGAGTTCTCATAATCCCGTCCACGTTTTGCGATCTGATTCACAAGGGTAGGAACACTTCCTCGAAGGTAAATAAGAAGATCCGGAGGGGAAACGAACTTACTCATCAGGTTAAAGAGTTCCTGATAATTATTAAAATCACGTGTCGTCATTAAACCCATCGAATGAAGATTCGGTGCAAAAATGTGTGCATCTTCATAAATTGTCCTATCCTGAATCACCGTTTTTCCGCTTTGACGGATTCTGGTAATTTGTTCAAATCTGGAATTCAAAAAGAAGATTTGCAGATTGAATGACCATCGTTGCATGTCCTCGTAAAAATCATTAAGGTATGGATTATCATCGACGTCTTCATAATGAGGATCCCATTTCATGTTCTTGGCCAAAAGGGATGTCAGTGTGGTCTTTCCTGCACCAATATTCCCGGCTATTGCTATGTGCAAAGGAGATAGCTGCTTCTTTGTCGGAGCATACTTCTCAGTATTCTTCGCAGGAGTACTTTTAACGGCACTCTTGGCAGTAGAATTCTTTGTGGACGTTTTAGTACCAGATTTACTAATTGTCGTGGACTTTGAAGCCATGGGTATAAATATTGTTGATTAGTAATTGTGTTTCTTTCCTGATGCGAATCTAAAAAGAATAAAAACTCAATGAGTCACTTGTTAATAAATAAAGTTCCTGATTCTCTATTCTTGCACATTTGATATCATTATGTGAAGGTAACAGAATCTCCCGTTCCGCGAAGGTTTTCAAATGAATTACTTTTAATGAAGCTCCCGAAATGTAGAGTAATTCATTCTCAATTATTTGAAAACATGATTCGATCTTTACCGGTATAGTTTTGAAGTAAGTGCCATAACGGTCAAAAACAAAAATCCCATTTACCGGATCGTTCAGGAAAACAAAACCGTTATTCTCGATGATATAATTCGGTTTTACATTAACGGCCGTCAGGCTCAACATATCCCCACTTTGATAAACAATCTGCAGGTTTAAGTCAATTTTTTTCAATTGAAAATCCTGCTGATCAAAAACCCAATATCCACCATAAGAAGAACCACACGCAAGCATTGCCTGCTCTATACCAACTTGTCTCAAATGAATACTTGATTGTAAAGCAAGTTGAGCATTTAAAATAATCAATCTGCTAAAATCAGGATAGAATAGTATTAATTTCATAGGATCAGAAACATCTATGCTGCGTAATTCACCCAAATTAACTTCACTGAAATTTGCTTTGGGTTTCCCATTTGAATTAAATTGAAGAAGTTGGTTCGCGACAATTACATAGGCATTGCCTAAATTATCAGTACTGAAATGGTTGACTCCGCTAAATGGTATTCCTTCAATCAATGTATAGTCACCAGCCCTAAAACTCAAAGAAAAAAGTAACATCAACAGGATAAGGTATTTCATACTGTTTATTTAAATGGGGTTAAACGTAAAACACCAATGATATCCTCTACAACTTCCCGATTATTACTCAAACGCGGAACTTTATACTGCCCCCCAAGCTTTCCCTTACTTTTCAACCATTCATAAAAACTACCATTATCCAATTTTCTGAGGACAGGCATTCTCAAAGCAATATCCTGGTACCTTTTGGCTTCATAATCGGAATTAAGCGACTTCAACGCATTATCAAGAACAGTGGTAAAATACTCAAGACTAATGGGGGCTCTTTCAAATTCAATCAGCCATTCATGCGCGCCATTCTCCCCAGCGGAAAAATATATCGGAGCTACAGTATAATCCTTAACTGTGCAGTCCGTCTTTTCCGCGGCGATACGTATTGCCTCATCGGTATTTTCAATAATAACTTCCTCTCCAAAGGCATTGATAAATAATTTTGTACGACCCGTAACCCGAATACGATAAGGATGCTTATTGGTAAATCGGATGGTATCCCCAATGAGATAGCGCCAAAGTCCGGCATTGGTGGAGATCACTATCGCATAATTTATATTTAACTCCACGTCTTCCAGCTGAATGGTCCGGGGGTCATCTTTTCCATACTCTTCCATTGGCATGAATTCGTAAAACACTCCATAATCCAACATAAGTAACATGTCATTGGCCGAGAGTCTATCCTGAATTCCGAAAAATCCTTCAGAGGCATTATAAGTTTCAACATAATGGAAATCCGGGGATGGAATTAATTCCCGAAATTGATCTTTGTATGGAGCAAAACTGACTGCTCCATGAATAAACAATTCTAAATTCGGCCATACTTCCAAAAGATTTTTTTTCCCCGTAACTTCCAATACCTTTTTGGCAAGAACAATTGTCCAGGTTGGAACACCACTCAGACTGGTGACATTCTCTTTTAGTGTAGCCTCTACCATCTTCTCAATTTTCTCTTCCCAACGATCCATTAAGGCAATTGACAATTCGGGCGTACGAATCATCTGCACCCAGAAAGGAAGATTTTGCAGGATAATAGCGGAGATGTCACCATAAAATGAATCATTACTTTCAATATTAAGTTGATGACTGCCTCCCAAACTCAACCCCTTTCCGGTAAAAATTGTAGTATCCGGATTATTATTACAATACAGAGAAAGCAAATCCTTTCCGCCTTTAAAGTGACATTCTTCCATCGCTTCTGAACTGACAGGAATAAACTTACTTTTTCCAGCAGTGGTACCCGATGATTTTGCAAACCATTTTATGTCTGATGGCCATAGAATATTCTGTTCTCCCTTCATTAACCGATCAATAAAGGGCTTTGTTGATTCATAATTCTGAACAGGTACCCTGTTCTTGAAATCTTCAATCTTTCGAATAGATTTATAATCAAAAGTCAATCCCCATTCGGTATTTTTGGCATTATCGACCAACCGGAGGAACCAGTCTTGCTGTACTTCATGCGGATACTTAATGAAAAGCTCGATTTGATGGATCCGCTTTTTCATTAGCCAACTAAGAATGGAATTTAAAATTGCCATTAATAAATCTGAACTTAAGAATTATAAAACTTATTTAAACAACATGTATATTTCCTAAGCTGAAACTGCATCAATCTCCTTATTGATCTTCTTTACAAGCCCCTGTAACACCTTACCGGGTCCTACTTCAATAAATTGTGCAGCACCGTCAGTAACCATATTTTGAATTGTCTGTGTCCATCTCACTGCAGCGGTTAACTGCTTAATCAGATTAGTTTTTATTTCTGAAGGATCCGATACCGGCATTCCATTTACATTTTGATAAACAGGACAAATCGGCTCATGGAAAGCAGTTGAATGTATGGCAGCTGCCAATTCTTCCCTTGCCGGTTCCATAAAGGGTGAATGAAAAGCTCCACCTACACTCAGTACCAATGCCCTCTTTGCCCCTGCCGCTTTCATTCTTTCACAAGCCATATCGATACCTTTTATTGATCCTGAAATAACAAGTTGTCCGGGGCAATTATAATTCGCGGCAACAACTGTTTCTCCGGAGGCTGTAATTTCCGCACAAATATCTTCGACAATTTTATCATCGAGATTAAGAATAGCGGCCATCGTTGAAGGAACAATTTCACAGGCCTTTTGCATAGCTTTGGCGCGAACGGTAACTAATTTTAATCCATCCTCAAAGCTCAGTGTTTTATTGGCAACAAGAGCAGAAAATTCTCCCAATGAATGACCGGCGACCATGGAGGCATCAAATAATTCACCGAGTGTACGATGTAAAACAACGGAGTGAAGAAAAATAGCCGGTTGGGTAACGCGGGTTTGCTTTAACTCTTCATCTGTTCCGGAAAACATCACATCAGTAATTCTGAACCCGAGAATATCGTTAGCATTTTCAAACATCCTTTTGGCTTCCGCATCCATTTCATAAAGTTCTTTCCCCATTCCGGAAAACTGAGAACCCTGCCCGGGAAATAAATAAGCTTTCTTCATCTTACGCTGATTTTTGTGTTCAGCAATATAAGCACGGATAGAATCTTATCAAAGCAGAAATAATACTTTATATATCCCAAATAAAAAAACCCCGGATTTGATCCGGGGCAGTATAATCCTATTGGAATGAACTCTTAGTCTTTGCGTCCGCCGAAAATACGAAGCAAAGCAAGAAACAAGTTGATAAAGTCAAGATATAAGGTCAATGCACCAAGTATACTCATTTTGGCGGTTGCTTCGGTACCACCTTCAACGGTATTGCCAATGTTTTTTAGTTTTTGAACGTCGTAAGCGGTAAGTCCGGTGAATACAATTACTGCGATAAAACTAATCACGTAACTAAGCCCACCACTCCTCAAAAACATGTTCACCACACTGGCAATAATAATTCCGATCAAGGCCATAAACAACAGACTGCCAAGTTTTGTAAGATCTGTCTTGGTAGTATATCCAACTAAAGCCATGGTACCAAACATTGCTGCAGCGATGAAGAATACCTGATAAATTACACTTTGAGTATAAGCCAGAAAGATGAAACTCAAACTCACACCCATTATGATCGAATATAATAAAAACACACCGGTCATTGCGGTAACTGACAATTTATTGAAGCCCATTCCCATCAATAAGACCAAACCAAGTGGAGCAAACATTACAACATATCCCAACCCGGACATGCCTCCACTTTCTGTGTTAATCAGGTAACTCATATATGACATGTCAGTCCCGAAAACATAGGCTGTAACTGCAGAAATAGCAAGTGCTATTCCCATCCAAGAAAAGACTCCCGACAGAAATGATTTTGTTTTTGTGGCATCGGCCAAACCCGGTTGATTACTCAGGTTAAAATTCAGATTATTGTTATCCATCTTGTTCTTTTAAATCGGTTTACAAAATTATGATTAAAATGATTACAGTGTCTGTTTTCAATTTTAATCGACTATTTTTATAATTTTTCAGTCCACACTTATCAATTCTCCTGCCAAAATAAATATTTATGAAAGATTGGCAGCTATCAGTCTGAAGAACTCCGCCCTAGTTTTCTCATTTTCAAATTCTCCCGTAAAAGCGGAGGTTGTGGCTACCGAATTTTGCTTTTGGATCCCGCGCATCAACATACAAAGGTGTTTGGCTTCGATAACCACAGCCACTCCTAAGGGTTTGAGGGTATCATGTATGCAATCTCTTATGTCCATTGTAAGCCTCTCCTGAACCTGCAGCCGGCGTGCAAAAGCATCTACGACACGTGGAATCTTGCTGAGACCTACTATGGATCCATTTGGAATATACGCTATATGTGCCTTTCCGAAAAAGGGGAGTAAATGATGCTCACACATGGAGTAAATTTCTATATCCTTAACAATGACCATTTGTCTGTAATCATCCTTAAAAATGGCAGATTTTAATATAGCGGCTGGATCGAGGTCATAGCCATGAGTAAGAAATTGTATCGCTTTTGCTGCCCTTTCAGGTGTTTTTAGAAGCCCCTCCCTTTTCACATCTTCACCGGTGCCACTAATAATAGCACTGTAATGCCGAGACAATTTTTCAATTAATTCAGGATTATAATGATCGGCTTTGGAGTAGCCGTCCATCTCATTCTCTTCCGGCATTTTTTTGTCCCTGTTCATAAGCTTTGTTTATGATCCAAAATATTCGACAGTATTCTTTTCGGTTTCCTGAACCTTTACACAATGTAAAACACAACCTAAGTTATTAATTGGCTTCTCAAGCTGTTTCCAAATCTCTATAGCTAAAACTTCAGTAGAAGTATACTTTCCTTTCATAAAATCAACATCCATATTCAGATTCCTGTGATCCAATTTGTCAAGAATAAACGCCTTTATCAACATACTTATGTCTGACAGGTTAGTTACAAATCCTGTTTCAGGATTTACTTCTCCCTTGACTGTTACCCATAGCAGGTAATTATGACCATGCCAATTTTCGTTTGAACACTTCCCAAAAACCTCCTTGTTCTTTTCTTCTGACCAGTCTTTTCGGGATAGTTTGTGTGCTGCACTAAAGGTCTCTTTTCGCGTTATATAAACCATTTATCGGGTATAATGTTTGCAAAGATACAAGATTCATAACAAGATGGCTTTCATTTCCTTTCTATCTTTGTGCTATGGATATCCTGTTATCAGCAGCCACCGAAGAAGAAATAGCACCTTTAAGAGATATTTGGTTCCGAAAGCATAAAGTTGAATTTTTTGTAACCGGTATTGGAATGGTTGCCACAAGCTATTCATTAAGTCGCGCTTTCGCCTCCAAACCATACGAACTTGCGGTGAATATAGGGCTGGCTGGTGCTTTCGACCGGACTTTAAAACCCGGAGAAATAGTACGCGTCACAGAGGATATTCTATCCGAATTAGGCGCGGAAAATGGTGAAGAATTTCTTACCTTAAATGAAATGGGACTTGAAGGAACGGATATATTGCTAAATTTGGATGAAGTCAGGATAAAAGAGATAGAAGAATTCAAAAGGGTCCGGAGCATCACTGTAAATACTGTCCATGGAAACAAAGAAAGCATCAGAAAAGTAAGCGAACGTTTTCACCCGCATATCGAAACCATGGAAGGTGCCGCTTTTTTTTATGTCTGCGGTCGTTACAATATCCCTTCTATACAGTTAAGAGCCATTTCAAATTACGTGGAAGAGAGAAACAAAGCCAACTGGGAAATACCACTGGCTCTTAGAAGTATGAAACATGCAATTGCAATGCTACTTGAAAAAATATGAATCTAATCTTTTCTTTCAATGAATAACAAGACGTCATTAACCCTGGGATTTTCTCCATGTCCCAACGATACTTTTATTTTTGACGCTCTTATTAATCACAAAATTGAAACCGGAGGATTAAGTTTCAAGCCGATAATTGAAGATGTTGAAAGCCTGAATCAAAAAGCCTTTTCATCGGAATTGGATATTACAAAACTGAGCTTCTTTGCTTATGGATTTCTGAGTGATCAGTATCAACTATTAGATTCAGGCGCTGCATTAGGCTATGGAGTCGGTCCTTTATTGATTTCAAAACGAAAACTGCGGAATCCTGAAAAGGAAATCGGATTAGTCGCCATACCGGGGAAATATACAACAGCCAATTTTTTATTCTCTCTCTTCTATCCACAAATTATTAATAAAAAGGAAATTGTATTTTCCGGGATTGAAGATGCCGTACTATCAGGAGAAGTTGACGCCGGAGTTATTATCCATGAAAACAGATTTACATACGAGAAAAAAGGACTCTTCAAAATCGCAGATCTGGGGACTAAATGGGAAGAATATAGCGGCATGGCTATCCCCCTTGGAGGAATTGCCATCAAACGGAATTTAAGTGAAAACCTGAAACTAAAGGTGAATGAACTGGTGAGAAAAAGTATCGAATTTGCATTTTCCAATCCATCATCCTCCACTGATTTTATTAAACTGAACTCGCAGGAAATGGAAGAAGCTGTGATCAAAAAACACATCGCATTGTACGTGAACGAATCCTCACTTGATCTGGGGAAAAAGGGTCGTGAGGCAGTTTATCGGTTGTTTCAGAAGGCGGAAGATCTTAGGCTGATCCGAAAAATGACGGAACCAATTTTTCTTGAGGCAACAGAAAAGGAAACTGCTTATTGACATATCGAATTCAATTTACTACTCTTTTTTGCTCACTGTCTTTTGCTCAAGCCAATGTTTTCCGTTTCCTTTGCATTAAATTAAAAATCAATTTACCCAAATTATGATAGTTGTCACAGGTGCGGCAGGATTTATAGGAAGTTGTTTGGTGAGGAAACTGAATGACGAAGGATTCAATGACCTGATATTAGTGGATGACTTTTCCATTCCTCAGAAAGAACCGAATCTTATTGATAAAAAATTTACAACTAGAGTCGAAAGAAAAATATTTCATACCTGGCTGAGAGAGAACCAGCGATTTGTGCAATTCATTTTTCATATTGGTGCCAGGACAGACACAACAGAATTTAATAAATCAGTTTTCGATGAACTCAACCTTAACTACTCAAAAGATATATGGAATCTTTGTGTTGAATTTGGACTCCCTTTGGTATATGCATCTTCCGCAGCTACCTATGGCGCAGGTGAGCACGGATACAAAGATGATCATACTATTGTAGAGAAGTTGGTTCCTTTGAATCCATACGGAGAATCAAAAAACGACTTTGACAAATGGGCACTCAAACGAGCAAAAAAGCCATACTTCTGGGCAGGTCTTAAATTCTTCAATGTATATGGTCCTAATGAATATCACAAGGGACGTATGGCTTCTGTAATATTTCATGCTTTTAATCAGATCAAACAAAACGGAGAAATGAAACTTTTTCGTTCTCACCGACCTGATTTTAATGACGGGGAGCAGTTAAGGGATTTCGTTTATGTAAAAGATGTAGTTGAAATATGTTACTTCTTCTTACATCACCGAAAAGATTCAGGTCTTTACAATCTTGGATCAGGTAAAGCAAGAACCTTTCTTTCTCTGGTGCAGAACACATTTTCAGCATTGGGACTCCCTCAAAGGATTAGTTTTATTGACACGCCGGAAGATATCAGAGAAAAATATCAATACTTTACTGAAGCAGATATGAGTAAGATTCGCGGCATAGGTTTTACTAAGGATTTTTACACACTGGAAGAGGGTGTAAAAGACTATGTGTCCAATTATCTTCTCAATGATGCACGTTGGTAGACAAAAATGTCACTATGGCTTGCTCCCTTAAACAATGTGCAAAATAAAAATCAGAATGAGAAAGTATAACCGATCCCTGACACAAAATCTCTGGTTTTATTTTCAAGGATATCAAATTGAACTAAATAAAAAAGATTCAAGCTATTTCGTTTGTTAAAATCATAATCAACTCCAACTTCATACCTTGCTTTGTCAAACACGTGATCTTCCTCCTTAAGATTATCAATTACGTAATAAAATTCTGAGGCCAAATATGGAGTATATTTTTTGTCGAGATCAAACTTAACTGTTAATTTAGTACGTGAATACCACTCCGGTATTTTCCCGTTTTCACTTGAACGAATGCTCTCTACCTGACTCTGAATTCGTTGGCGAAGAATAATGGTTAAAGGTTTTAACTTCTTCTTATAGGAAAGATCAACGTAGAATCGATGACGTGTGTCGTAATAAGTGAACTGATTTTTGGAAGTGAGCCGATAGCTAACTGCCACCTTAAGCGAAGGGATAAACTCATACTCTACCCCGGCATCAGTAAAAAATTGTTCTACCTCGGAAACATTCTGGTACAAACGCAACTGCTCACTCACGGTAACAGCGATCCTTCTTGTGACCTGATGCTTCAAGGTTACACTGGCCCATAATCCAGCGTCTTTCTGCTGTCCCCATACTGACAGGATGGAGAGTGCGAAAAAACAGGATAATAATATGCTAAGTCGGAAAAGACGTTTCAATTCAACAGGAAATAAAAATTAACCCCTATCATTTCCATCTGACCAGTTTTCATGAGGCTGATCACCTTCTATCTTAACGGCAGATTTCGTTTTAGTGTCTTCATAATAGTAAACTTTCACAGACGCTACATCTTTTAGAAAGTCAATCTTATTGACACTCACTTTATGAATGTCGAGACCGGTGCGCTTTCTGAGATCCTCCATCAATGCGGTATAATTCTCAGGACGAATCATTTCTATATTTTCATAAAGTATTGACTTTACCATTTCATTCCTGACCAGCCAGTTTCCATCCAGTGTGTACGTGAATATGATCAGGATCAGATTAATTACCACCAGCTCAAAATAAGTAGCCTTACTTACCGCACAAATCAGACCCATTGCAATTACAATAAACAGGTAGGTCATGTCCTTGGTACTTATTCCTTCTGTCCTGTATCTTAACATGGAGAAAACGGCGAAGAGTCCAAAGGCAGCACCCATTGACATGTCAACCTTATTCAAAAGGTATGTAATAATGAAAATGATGATGTTGAACAGGAAGAAAGTAAAAAGATAATCTTTCTTTTTATAGATCCTGAAATAAATGAGCCGAACGATAACCAACATCGAAAGGATGTCAATCAGCAGGCGCCAGAAAAATTTATCAGATAATTTGTCAAATAATTCGAATGATGCAAAGTCGTTCATGATGCTTGTAGAAGTTTGTTCAAATATAACAGAGTTGGTTTAAAAGTATTCTTCTTTAATTCTGGGTGCAGTGTGACTACTCCCAGACAATATTTACTGATAGATTTTTGAGCAATGGAAAATGATTTCATCAATTCAACAAACTGACTTTTATCCCTGCTGCTTGATCGTTTAACTTCTGCGATCACAAGACCTTTGTATTCGATTTCCTGTTCCTCATCCTTGAATGTTAGTATTGTATCTACTGTCAATCGTTCCTGCGAACCTTTGCTCACAAATGTAATACGTACATAATTCACCCAGAGTTTTGGTTTCAGACTATCGGGATCAATATTTGATATGCTTCGTACCAGATCGCCGGACTTGTCCGCAATAATTTTAACGATTTCAGGTCTTTTAATCCTGTCTTTGATAGTACGACCTTTATTGTTTTTGAACTTTACCTCAAAGAAATTCAAGTCGGATTCAACATATCTTCTGGATCTAAACTTATACCTGTTCAGTTTTCCATTGTGGTGCCGAATGTATAATCCGAAATTATCTGTATCGAAATATAAAGTCTCATAATGGTTGAATCGTTGATTTTCAATCGATAGCACTCGGTAGTGTGGTTCCATCTTTCTGAAAAGATCAGGCATTACCGTATCCTTGAACATGAACTTAGTGTCAATCCTGTCTTGCAGTTTAACACTATCCATTTCTTTCAAAGATATTGGATCAAATTCTTTCAGTAAAGAAGTTAGTTTGTTTAGTTCCACTTAGTATTCGTAAATATATTTTTTAATTTCAATAACTGTTCCATTGGCATCCGTTATACGATGCTCAATTTTCATCCCTTTCTTATCATAAAGCAGAAACTCTTTTTTAATCACATTCTTTTTAGCATCAAACGTGATCTCGGTGGTACGTTCACCCTGTGCATTATAAGTGTATACCTCTTTATTTAATAATACGCCATTTGCATCATACCTGGTTTCTTCTGTTTTGTCCCCCAGAGCATTATATTTTGTGACAATCTTTTTATTCACCTTCCCGTCTTCCGTATAATTGATTTGTTCAATCACATCACCACCTTTATTCAACGTGTAGCTCTCATGCAATTTTACCTTTCCTTCCTTGTCATAGTCAATAACCTCCAGTAAATTAGAATTGGCATCGTAACGCTCGACAGATTCAGGAATAGTCACTTCCGCCCCGCTCTTAACAGTTGTCATCGTAACTTTAACTGATTTGATTTTATTCTTCTTGATATCCTTTTTACTCTGAGCAAAAGAATGTGTTCCAGTGCATGCAATCAAAAGGACTAAAATTATTCTACTTATTTTTATCATTTTAAAATTTTGTCGTTAAAATAAAAATCTCCGGACCCACTTTTGTCTGATTCTTTCCTGTGATTTCAACATCTACAAAAACGGGAACATCCGGACGGAATATTGTACCCGCCGTCCCGTTATAAGCTCCGGTTGAATCTTCAGAATACGCAAAAATCCGGTATTTCCCTTTCTGTAAATTTTTGAATTCATAAGAACCGTCAAAGCTTGTCTTAACATCATTATCATAGTAACCTCCATCGGATCCATAAATGATGAATACATCCTGATCTACAGCCGGAAATTTTTCCGGACAACAGTTGAAATTATTATTATCATAATTAAAAACCGTAACCTTTCCCGTAATTGTTGAAGTTCCGCCTTCACCAGCTTCTTTCTTACAGGAAGAAACACCGGCAATCACGATAAGAGTAAAGATGAGGTAAAAAAGCTTGCTTGTTTTTTTCATTTTTTTGGTCTGCTGTATTAATTGTGCAAAGATGGAAATATTTTCCCCTCCTTATTCGTCTTTAAGATTAATGAACTAATCTGTTACGGGAATTTGACTTAAATAGTTGTACATTTCTGATCAATTTTCTAACATTTTAACGAAGACAAGACGTGCCGAAATCAATTATTGAGCCAAACAAAGTCTTTGTCACAATAAACAATTCCTTCAGACTCGAATTTTCTGATTCAAAATCAATCCTTTAATCTAATATTGAACCGTAGAAAAGACTTCTGTCAAATCCTCTGCCTCTCTTCGATGAAAGCTTCCATTTAGGCTGGCAAAATTCAAAACGATGAATTTAATTTGAAATTGTATAATATATGTACCTTGAGGCACAATCATATTATGAAAAAAGTTGAAATCACCTCTGTATTTACTGAATACACTGACGTAAAGGAACTCTCAGAAGAAGATCAGAATCTGGTTCTTGCAGCGCGCCAAAGCGTAAGTAAAGCTTACGCTCCTTATTCCCGTTTTCAGGTTGGAGCTGCTGTTTCCCTTGAAAATGGCGTAATCATGCGGGGAAACAACCAGGAAAACGCCAGTTATCCAATTGGTATGTGTGCGGAAAGAGTTGCTATTTTTGCCGCCGGTGCTAATTACCCGGGAGTAAAAATCCGGGCTATCGCAGTTACTGCACTCTCTGATCAATTTCTTATCGACAAACCCATTACTCCCTGTGGGGCTTGTCGTCAGGCAATTGCAGAATACGAACATCGGTATCATGGACAAATTCGTCTGATTCTGGTTGGCGAGGTAGGTAAAGTGCTGGTAGCTGATACTATCAAGGAATTTTTACCCTATCAGTTTACTGCTGAAGATTTAAAAGTTAAAACTTCATAAAACACAATAATTCATTGTTTTAGCTGAATACTCCAAGTAATGTTACCCAAAAAATAATTTTTAAAATACCAAAATCAAACCTTGAAGAAGTCGCAAATGCCTTGATAAATTATGCTAAATAAGATGATGAATAAAATTTTTCTTAGTCTCCTCCTCCTTTACTTTCCGTTCCCGGCATTGTCTCAGCAAAATATAAAGGACTCTGTTATTTCGTTCATGATGATTGGAGCAACGGGAGCCTGGCAAACACCCGAAGGAGATCTCGATGACAGGTTCGGCAACAACTTTAATGTTGGCGGTGTGTTTCAATGGAAGTCCAAAAAAAATATTGTCATTGGATTAGACGGGCAATTCCTATTTGGCAATACAGTTAAGGAAAACAATATACTCAATTCCTTAAGTACGGATCAGGGAGGAATCATTTCTGCACAGGGCGAATTTGCTGATGTAATCCTATATGAACGCGGTTTCAAATTTGAACTGAAACTCGGAAAAGTATTTCCCCTCTTCGGACCCAATAAAAATTCAGGTTTATTGACGACTATAGGTACGGGACTTTTGCAACATAAAATTCGGATCGAAAATCAAGGAAGTTCTATCCCCTCTATTGAAGAAGATTATAAGAAAGGCTATGATCGACTCAGTAACGGACTTAGCTTTACCGCTTTCGCAGGCTACATGAATTTCGGTAACAACAGATTTGTAAATTTCTATGCAGGTGTAGAATTAACAAAAGCTGTCACACAGAACCGCAGATCTTTTAATTTTGACACCAGGGAGCAAGACACAAAAAAACGCAATGACCTCCTCGTCGGAATCCGTATAGGCTGGGTTATTCCAATTTACAAACGAGTACCGAAGGAATTCTATTATAACTGAACACGAACCAGTGATGGTATTCTTATATAATTCCGGTATCTTCCTCTATAAAATTAGCATTCAGCTTGCATCAGTTGCTGGTAATAAAAAAGCCTTTTCATGGATAAAAGGGAGAAAAAATTGGGTAGAAAATACAAGGGATCTGATAAAAAAAAACGGAAAAACATATTGGTTCCATTGCGCTTCACTCGGCGAATTTGAACAAGGTCGATCACTCTTAGAATCAATTCGAGCTGACGAACCGGAGGCAAACATCATTCTTACATTCTTCTCCCCCTCCGGCTATGAAGTGAGAAAAAGTTATTCGAATGCTGACCATGTGCTTTACCTTCCATTAGACGGGAAGAAAAACGCGGAACAATTTGTCAAACACATCAACCCTGATGTAGTTTTTTTTGTGAAATATGATTACTGGTATCATTACCTCAAAGTACTGAAGCAACAAAATATTCCGGTATACATTGTTTCAGGTATATTCAGAAAAAATCAACATTTCTTTTCATGGTATGGTAAGTTCTTTAGAAACATGCTTAGAACTATCACTCATTTTTTTATTCAAGACGAAACATCGGCAGCGCTTTTACAAAATATAGGAATCAGTAATTATACAATTTCCGGAGATACGCGATTTGACCGGGTAATTCAAAAATCAGAAACTAAATCGATTCTTCCTGTACTTGATGCGTTTAAAGGAAACGCGAAATTACTTGTCTGTGGCAGCACCTGGCCCGCGGATGAAGTCCTCCTACAAAGAGTTTTTCATCGTCTGGATTCCCCGAATATTAAGTTCCTCATCGCACCGCACGATATTAGCACCCAAAGGATACAGCACTTATTGATTTCTGCCTCTGCGAACCTTAAAGAATCAGAAGTTCAACTTTATTCCGGAACCAACTCTGAAAAAGTAAAAAACTGCCGCATACTAATTCTTGATACTATGGGACAACTTTCATCTGTATATTCATACGGCTCGATCGCCTATGTAGGCGGAGGTTTTGGTAAAGGTATACACAACACACTTGAACCTGCCGCTTATGGCATTCCGGTACTTTTTGGCCCTAAATTTAAAAAATTCCGGGAGGCAATTGGCCTGATTCAGGCAGGTGCCGCTTTTACCGTTAATACCGAAGATGAGTTAGCACTGATAATAGACACATTGTTAAAGCAAGTTACATTTATAAATGGTGCAGGAAATGCTGCCAGAGAATACGTGCAGAAAAATGCCGGTGCGACAATTAAAATCAGGCAGGAACTACACAGACAAGGTATAATAGTTAAGAGTACCTAAAAAACCAATGAGTCCATTCCATTAAGAAAATATAATTGTCATGAAAGGAAAAATTGTGTTCGCATTACTGATTCTCATTCTTGGTGGAGTCGCAGGCGGAGTATATCTTTTCAATAAACCACGTCAGAGCATAATGGATGATAAACCTGCCGCGGTGCTGGCTGCAGCTTCACTGGTAACAGAATTTGAGGCTGATGAAGCAAAATCAAACAAATTATATCTCGGCAAGATAATTGAAGTCACTGGTATAATTGACGCAACTAATACTGATGAAAAAGGAATTTTATATGTCACCCTGAGAGGTGTGGATCTGGCAGGAGTAGGTTGCCAGTTTGAAAAAAATAAACTATCAGCGTCAATAAAATTAAACCCTGGTGAAACCGTTACCATTAAAGGAATATGCACAGGAATTCTAGTTGACGTTGTGCTTGTGGACTGCGTAATCGTCAAATAAATATAAACAAAAGTGATACCCTTAGAAACAACAGCAGGAACAGGATCATTGAAAATAACTGAAACAGGTAAAATTATAAAGTCTGAAAAAACATAAATAAGAAATCATGAAAAAAATAATCTTCCTTTTGGCATTGACTATCAGCACCGGTCTTGTATTCGGGAAGACTAAAGTATATACAAAAAATGGCAAAGTGAAATTTGATGCCACCACTCCATCATCTCCTGAAACAATTGTTGCTTATAATGAAAAAGCTTACAGTATGATTGATCTTGAAACCGGAGACATACAGTTTAGGGTACTCATGAAAGCTTTTCTATTCGAGAAAGCACTGATGCAAGAACATTTCAATGAAAACTATGTCGAGTCCGATAAATTTCCCAAGTCAGATTTCAAAGGTCAGATCATAAACATGAATGAAGTGAATCTGGGCAAGGACGGAAATTATCCGGTAAGTGTAAAAGGAAAATTGACCCTCCATGGAGTAACTAAGGATGTTGAAGCTCAGGGCATCCTGACGGTAAAAGACAAAACCATAACATCAGCAAAATCAGAATTTGTGGTTCAGCTTAGAGATTTCAACATACAAGTTCGGGCAATTGTGAAAGACAAATTAAATAAAGAGGTAAAAATATCAGTTGAAATGAGCTATGAAGCATTAAAGGCTTCCCGTTAATAAAAATGTTAAGTACTTTAATACTCCAACAACCTAATCAGGTACAAATATTTTTGAAAGTTAGATAGCCCTCAGGATTCACGACCTAAACAAGGATTCAGATGACCCGGCAGGCTATGTTGGTTTAATAAATTGCGCAGAAAGAATCCCTTATTTTAAAAAAGCATCTAAACTCCACCGGTCCCATTCAGGGGGTAACAATAGAAGGAGAAGTAAAAAAATGAAGCGGGGAAAATAGTACTGCATGTCCCACATGGCTTTTATATTACTGAATGCAAAAGCAACAAGAAGCATATCAATGCTGAGCATAAGTAAACTTAAATCAATTAGTAAACCTACTACCAGCAAAATCCCTCCAACCATTTCGGCAATCGAAGTAATCCAGGAAAATGGCTTGAGTAGTGAATTGGGGATATAGGTTTTTTCGATAGGGTCGTGAAAAGTTTCAACCACATTTTTAATTTTCACATTGAAAATTTTATCGTACCCCTGAAAGAAAAAAATAATTCCTGTTACGGTACGTAACAGAGAAAATGCGAGGGCAGTATTGAAATCAGGTTGGATCATAATCCTTACGAAAATACAAAGAGTAACTGAGAGCGCAAAGAATTAATGAGATTGAAATACGTCCTATCTGGCCTCAACTACTCAAGCTACTCATGGCAATATGTATTACAAAGCCAGGTATTAGGTTAATTCAGGAAAATACACAGGCAATAAGTTGCAAGGGTCAATATTTAATGGCAGCAAACCTGCGGACCTATCATGAAGCCACGCAAAATCAGTAAAACTGCAACGGATACAGCAATAAATGGATTGGCTTTATAAATAAACTGACTAAAGCCGGGACCGGCAAATCTTCCAAGCAATGAAAGGGTGAGCATCATAGGAATGGTTCCTATTCCGAAGAATACCATATAAAACACACTTTCAGTAACGGTGCCCATCGCAATTGCCGCGGCTAAGGCCAGATATACAAATCCGCAAGGAAGAAAACCATTTACCACGCCTATCGACAAAAGGGTGATTCTGGACCGCTGACCAAACAATGAGCGGAATATTCTTTTCAGTTTGGAAGAATACAAAGATGAGATTTTAGATAATGCATCGAATCGCTTAAAAACAAAAGGCAGGAATACTGCCAATAAAATCAGGATGCCTGAAATTACGGAAAGCGGTCCCTGGTATCCTGCCAGAGAAATGGTATGTCCAAGAAGTCCCACCAGTAATCCCAACAAGGAATATGTTAGAACACGACCGCCATTATACAACAACCTTCCTATAATAATATCAATCCGCGATTCGTTTTGAGTAGGCAAAGCAAGCGCGATTGGCCCGCACATACCTGCGCAGTGAAAGCTTCCGAGAAAGCCTACCAGAAAAGCTGAATAAACCCAGATATCCATTCTTAAAAAAGTATTTTTTCTGATTTGTAATAATCCGTTTGCTGATAGGTCCAGTTTATCTTTATCTCCCACCAACCTTGTTTGAATGCCATCGTATTTATAATCTGTCGATTCCCTTCCGCGGCGTTTACATCCAATGTAAAATCGAGAGATGCGTTATCTGGCTTGAAGAACTGTATATCTCCGGAAATACCTGAACCATTGAAATCTAAAGGATAAACAATCTCAACAAATTCAGAATTTTTTCGAATCTGCACATCCTGCACAAGTCCAAGAGAATTTTTTTCGCGATCGATCTGCTGTTGGTAATTAATTTCTTTATCATAATAATTCTCTGATACAAGATCCACTCTGACCTGAGAACTTTTATAGACAAGATTTACCATGAAAGCAATAAAAAGAACAAGAACAATAAAAATACCCCAGCCCCAGTTTAGTTTCATGATCAATGTGCATTTGGTCCTAAGAAATTTGTTTCAACTTCATCTATTTCTTTACCATCAGAAAGAATACTCAAACGTACCTTTGTTTTCAATTTAACAATGTCTTCACGTGGAAGAATAATAAAAAACACAGCTTCCACCAGAGAATCATGTCTTACTTCAGTAATTTCAGTTCCGATGTAGCGAATTTCTCCTTTATGCGATTTCACTTTTACTTCTATTGGAAGATCCTTATACGTTTTATTAATAATCTGAATGTTATACAAATTACTTACCCGATTGTTATCCTGCTCCTGAAACAATTGACCGGGAGTTCGCAAAATAGTTGACTCAATATCGCTTCGTAAAGCAAGCAGTGTGAATAAAGTGGACATCAGTAAAACCAAAATACCGGTATATCCCAGAATTCGTCCGGTTATTTTGAATTTAATCCTGGACGCGATACTATTCTCGCTGGCAAACCTGATAAGGCCCTTTGGAAATCCAACCTTATCCATGACCTCATCACATGCATCCACGCACGCAGTACAATTTACACATTCCAGTTGTGTTCCATTACGGATATCAATTCCTGTAGGGCAAACATGAACACACTGATGACAATCGATACAATCGCCATCTTGTCTTTCAGTTCCCTTTTTTATCTTTCCGCGAGGCTCTCCCCTGTTATAATCATAGGCAATCACGACTGAATTCCTGTCAAGCAGCACACCTTGAAGTCGTCCATATGGACAAACAACAAGGCAAACTTGCTCACGAAAACGGGCAAAAACACCATAAAACACTCCGGTGAAAAGAATTAATGAGGCAAATCCTCCTGTGTGATTTTCCGGCCCTTCAGTGACAAGCAATTTGAGCTGATCGACACCAATAATATAAGCCAAAAAGGTATTTGAGATAATAAATGAAATGAGAAAGAAAATAAAATGCTTTAGCGATTTCTTGCGGATCTTTTCTGCATTCCAAGGACTGCTATCCAATGTTTTCTGACGTGTGTAATCACCCTCTATGGCATATTCAATTTTACGAAATACCATTTCGAGAAAAATAGTCTGCGGGCAAGCCCATCCGCACCATACTCGGCCAAAAATCGCGGTAAAGAGAATGATGAAAACAAAAAAGGTAAGCATAGCTAAAACAAAGAGGAAAAAATCCTGTGGCCAGAAAGGAATGCCAAACAAAATAAATTTTCTTTCAAGCACATTAAAAAGAAACATTGCATGGTCATTCCATGTCCAGAAAGGACCACTAAAAAGCATACTTAACAACACGATAGTTGCTATGACTCTTTTGTTATGGAGCCTGCCTTTAGGTTTCTTTGGATAGATCCAGTTTCGTTTCCCTTCCTTGCTGATAGTAGAAATGCTATCCCGAAAGGATTCATCTCTATTAAATTCCTCCCCGCTTTTATTCACGCCTACTTATTGGTATTAACCTGTTGTAAAGTATCGACAGAAACTATATTAGTATCAGGTGACGACTCTTCCCACTTTTCTCCTTGCGGATCTTTTGGATTTGGAGGGTTTGTGCCTTGAATTGTAAGAATATAACTCGCAACCGATTGAATTTGTTTTGGAGAAAGTTGGGATTTCCAAGAAATCATACCCTTTGAAGGAACACCATCAGCAATTACACGAAAGATATTTTTAATTCCTCCCCCGTTAATCCAGAATACATCTGTCATATTAGGTCCAACGCCACCCTGGCCTTCATTACCATGACAGGCAACGCAATTTTTAATATAGATACTTTGACCTTCATTTAATGCCATAGGATCCGAAAGAGTTAACACGTTCGCTTCAGTCACAAAATTTGCATCGCTTTTAATTCTATTTTCTTTTTCTGCTTCAGCTACCCTTAGTTCATTGTTGTATTCTTCTAATTGGAGGTTGCCCGATCCGCTCACATGGTAATGAATTAGGTAAACAAAAGCGAAAATAATGGTGATGTAAAATCCAAAAACCCACCAGGGAGGCAATTTATTATCTAATTCGCGAATACCGTCATAGTCATGATCAAGCATTACATCAGCTTCGTATTCAACAGGAACAGACCGGGTCAGCATCTTCATGAGCTTTGTCCAGACCGAGTCTCTATGAGATATTCCTTGAATGGTTTTATGATCTGTTTCGCTTTTTTTTCTTGTGTTAATAACGTTACCAAGGACTTTTACTGCTCTTGATAATGCGATGAAGACAGCAATTATTAGTGATCCCAGTAAAATCCACAGGTAAGTTGTTGGATCATATAAAATATCCGGCACTTTTGAAATTGGACTACTCGCAGGTGAAGTCCCCACCTCTTGGGCAGTAGACAGAAAAGACAAGGAGAGCAATCCCAGGATGAATGTGAAATGTTTTGGGCACTTAGATAGAGTCCTCATAATTTGAATCAATTTATTCATTGATCTGTGTATCTTCATTAGAATCCTGTAAGGGTAAGCGGGCAAGTATCTGCAATTGATTTTTATCAGCGCGTATCAACCAAACCGACATCGCTACAAAAAAAAGAAAGAATATAACGAGTAAGAGTACAGGATAGGTTGCGATACCATCAATTCCATTTAAATAATTCTTAAACATAATTTTGTAATTTGAGTGTTTGAATCTACTTCATTGATGTTTCGGTCTTATTTACTTTAATGTCGATTCCCAAACGTTGCAGGTATGCGATCATGGCAATGATTTCTTTTTTAGGGTCTACAGAAATACCGGATTTCCGGAGGTCCTCCGATATAGCACCTGCCTGAACGGCAAGATCTTCATTAGCCTTCTTATCATAACCTTCTGAATAGGGCACGCCCAACTTCTGCATAACTCTTATTTTCGCGGCTGTAGTTGAAATATCCAAATCATCTTCAGCCATAAAATCATATACCGGCATAATGGAACCAGGAGACATAGAAGTTGGATCGATCATATGATTAAAATGCCAGGAGTTAGGGTACTTACCTCCTTCGCGCGCCAAATCAGGACCGGTGCGTTTTGATCCCCATTGGAATGGATGATCGTATACAAATTCTCCTGCCTTTGAATACTGCCCATATCGCTCGGTCTCAGATCGGAAAGGGCGTATCATCTGACTATGACAAGTATAACAACCTTCTCTGACATAAATATCTCTGCCATGTAGTTCAAGCGGTGTATATGGTTTCACTGAGGTAATAGTCGGAACATTTGATTTAATTGTAAGCATTGGAACAATTTCAATTATACCACCGATAAGGATGACTATCAAACTCGCAATCAACATCTGTACAGGTCGGCGTTCAATCCAGCGGTGCCAATGACCTTTATGTTCCTGTTCAATTTTTGAAAGAGCAGGTGCTTCTGCGGCTTCGTTAGCGAGAAAATTTCCCGCTACAGCTGTCTTCCATAAATTGTAAACCATAACCAATGCGCCAATTATGTATAGCGACCCTCCAACAACACGAAGCTTATACATTGGTAAAATCTGAACAACAGTTTCTAAAAAGTTGGGGTATTTAAGGATACCGTCAGCGGTAAATTCCTTCCACATCAGTGACTGTACAAGACCTGCCCAATATAGTGGAATCGCGTAGAAAATAATTCCAAGTGTCGCGATCCAGAAGTGAAAGTTGGCAAGTTTTTTCGAATGTAATTTTGTCTGGTACATTTTAGGAATCAACCAATATAGAATACCAAAAGTCAGCATCCCATTCCATCCCAATCCTCCTACATGGACATGTGCTACGATCCAATCAGTAAAATGTGCAACTGCATTGACATTCTTCAGAGAAAGCAAAGGGCCTTCAAATGTTGACATACCATACGCTGTGATAGCCACAACCATGAATTTTAAGACAGCACTTTCACGAACCTTATCCCAGGCACCTCGCAGAGTCAGCAATCCATTTATCATCCCGCCCCATGAGGGAGCAATGAGCATAATAGAAAATACAACACCCAGTGATTGTGCCCAATCCGGCAGGGATGTATAAAGTAAATGGTGAGGACCGGCCCATATGTAGAGAAAAATTAAAGCCCAGAAGTGAATGATTGATAACTTATAAGAATATACGGGACGTTCAGCAGCTTTAGGAACGAAATAATACATGAGACCCAGATACGGCGTTGTCAGAAAAAATGCTACCGCATTATGACCGTACCACCATTGAACCAATGCGTCCTGCACACCGGCAAAAATTGAATAACTTTTAAATAAACTTACAGGAAGAGCGAGTGAATTAACAATATGCAGAACAGCGACTGTAACCACAGTGGCAATATAAAACCAGATGGCAACATATAAGTGCCGCTCACGTCTCTTAATGATAGTTCCAAACATGTTTATCGCAAAAATCACCCAGACCAATGCGATCATAATATCAATTGGCCATTCCAATTCAGCGTATTCCTTACTGGTAGTAATGCCAAGAGGAAGCGTTATAGCCGCACACACAATGATAAACTGCCAACCCCAAAAATGTACTTTACTAAGCAGATCACTATACATCCTCGCTTTAAGAAGGCGCTGCAATGAATAATATACTCCCATGAAAATACCATTACCAACGAAAGCAAAAATGACTGCATTAGTATGCAGTGGACGTATGCGGCCAAAACTCAGCCACGGGGAGATATTCAAGATTGGAGTCGTTAGTTCTAAGGCTGCAATTAAGCCAACTAACATCCCTACAATTCCCCAGACAACAGTGGCAATTGCAAAATATTTAACCGTATGATTGTCGTAACTGAATTTTTCTATGCTCATAAATCTTCTTTTGTTATAGTACTTGAAGATGCTGTTTTGTCAGATGAAGGTTCCGTATCAAATAAAATGCGAACTGAAGGTGTATAATCGTCATCAAACTGGCCATCATTGACACTCCAGATGAATGCAAGGAGAAAGCCGATAGCTAATAAAAGACTAACTAAAATCAGAAGAAAAAGCACAGTCACTAATTTCAAAATTTAGTGGCCAAATATATTGCAATTACGTAGTCGGATTTATGATTGAGTCCGAAAATAAACATGACTTTAATCATGCAATTGTATTAAGTGGTTCATTTTTATTAAAAGTTAAAATTTGCTTGCAGGGTGTTTTTTCGCAATCAGGTTTGTCACTATACTGGTAAACACAATTATACTCATGGAACTGACTGGCATAAGTATAGCGGCAATTACAGGAGAGAGGGTTCCTTGCAGGGCAAACGACAATCCCACAACATTATAAAGCAATGAAATCATGAAACTGGCAAGTATAATCCGGTGACTATTCTTTGCTAAATCCAGAAACTGATTTAATTTGTTGAAATTTTCAGCCGACAGGATGGCATCAGATGCGGGAGAAAAATTATTTATATCATCAGAAACAGAAATACCAACATTGCTTTGTTTCAATGCACCTGCATCATTCAATCCATCCCCAACCATCATTACATTATGACCATGATTCTGCAAATCCCGGATAAAGTTCAATTTATCAAGAGGAGATTGATTAAATCTTAAACCGGCACCCGATCCAAAGACTGAACTTAAAAAATCCTTCTCTCCTTCATTATCACCTGAAAGAACTTCGAGTGCAAATTTATTCTTCTTCAAATTCACAATCAACTCTTTTAGGCCGGAACGATATGAGTTTCCCATTTCAAAGTATCCGCGTTGCATAGAGTTAAAGGAAATATATATACGGGTTCTATTTATCTGGTCCGTATTAGTTGACTCTCCTGCAAATGTTTTAGACCCAATGCGGATCAGGGTGCCATTGATTATTGCCTCCAATCCTGCACCTGGAACTTCCTTAAAATTTTTCAGGCTGAATCTTGGTGTTGCAGGTAAATTGGAATACAATACCCTGCTTAATGGGTGTGCGGAATTATGCACCAAACTGGCAATCATCTTCTGCTCCAATGATTCCAATGGAATACCAACAAACCTCATTGATTCAGGATTGCGGCGTGTGAGAGTTCCGGTTTTGTCAAAGACGATTGTATCAATTTTAGAAAGCTTTTCTATGACTGTTACATTTTTAAGATAAAACTTTCTTCTGCCAAATATCCGAATGATGTTTCCAAGAGTAAATGGAGACGAAATAGCTAATGCACAAGGACAAGCTATAATAAGCACCGCGGTAAATGCATTCCAGGCTTTTGAAATATCACCTTGAATAAGCCAGAACGTCCACCCTGCAATTGCAATGAACAAAATAGCTATAGTAAAATAGTGACTAATCCGATTAACCAGATTCTGAAAGGAATGTTTTGCATGCGGATCTGAAAATACATCCTGATTCCATAATTGGGTCAGATAACTTTGCGAAACCTCCTTTAAAACTTTTAGTTCAACAGCTTCCCCAATTTGCCGGCCCCCGGCATACAGTAAATCACCTTCAGTTTTTGCTTGAAGTTCAGATTCACCTGTAACAAAACTATAATCAATTTTTGCATCTCCTTTAATTATTATGGAGTCAGCCGGAATTAATTCTTCATTCCGGATTACAATGTGATCCTCGGGTTCCAAAGAGGAAACCGAAGTTGAAATCTCTTCTCCTCTACCCTTTTTCCGGCACATTACTGAAATAGGAAAAAAGGATTTATAATTTCTCTCAAAAGAAATTGTCTTGTATGTTTTATCCTGAAATGCTCTGCCTATCAACATAAAAAAAACCAAACCCGCCATCGTATCAAGATAACCCGGTCCGGTATCTGAAAGGATCTCAATAACACTCCTGATAAACATTACGGCTATTCCTAAGGCGATAGGTACATCGATGTTTAATACTTTCTGACTTAAACTCTGCCATGCTCCCTTAAAAAACGGTGCACTACAATAAAAAAGTAAGGGAATTGATAATGCTAAATTAAGGTAGTTGAATACCGTGTTAAATCCCGGGTTATCTGCATCAGACAATGAAAAATATTCAGGAAAGCTGAATAGCATGATGTTCCCAAATACAAACCCAGCAATACCAATGCGGAAAGTAACTGACCTATCCTTCTTTCTGATACTACGCCCATCCAGATCAGTCATGTCGAGATGGGGTTCGTATCCAATCTTTGCCATCACATAAACCAATTCACGAAGGCTCAACTTATTCTCCTGATAAGTGATAGAAACTGTTCTCTTTACAAAATTAACCTGGGAACGCATGACAGCAGGAATCAGGCTGTTCAGGTTTTCCAATAACCAGATACAACTGCTGCAATGCATTTGTGGGACATAAAAAGTAACAACAGCCGTATTACCATCGCTGAATTGAAGCATCTTACTTTTAACAGCAATATCATCCAGGAACCCGAAGCGGTCTTTACCTTTATTCGGCTTGGGTGAGATTCCGGGCGAAGCATTATATTTATAATATGAATGCAGATTGTTCTCGGACAGAATCTCATAAACAAGCTTACAACCCTGGCAACAAAACGAATGTCCCTGAAATTGCATGGAGTCCTCTTTACAGTCCTCTCCGCAGTGATAGCATTTAGTACTTACCTGTTCTTTGGTTTCCATGCAAGGCAATATCAGGTTTAGTTATGACATATCACAGCTGTCCAAAACGTTTCTGAGTAGGCGTCATTGGAATAGTCACTTGAAAACTGAGCAAAATATTACTCCGATATCTGAACTAATATTTTCAGATACCGGAGTAATATTCTAATAAATTTAACTATTGAATAATAATTAATGTCTTTTCATCTCGTATTTGTCCATCACAAACTAGTCTTATAAAATAAGTCCCTGGCTGATATCCAGATAGATTTAATGTTGTCGATGTTAGTGTGGCATTTATTATATAATTATTACTAACAGCGGTATATGGTTGCACGATATTTAGATATCCGGAGCTTGCAAGTCGTGCCTCATATTCAACTACTAATTGATCTGATGTAGGATTCGGTGAAAGTTCGATAATTTCATACGATTTAA
>CAYHFJ010000001.1:0-69317 GCA_964355885.1 uncultured Flavobacteriales bacterium | reverse complement strand
TAAAATCTCCAACCTGATTCTTTCTTCCTAATGATTCATAACGTGAAGTAATATCCACTTCGAAATTCTTCACCATGTCTTCCACTACTTGTCTGAACATTTTATTGATCAAAGGCTCAACCCGGAAACCTAAGCGGAAATCTATCCGGATAATATTTCCTTTAATTAATTCGGTCACCTTGTATTCCATTAAATATGGTTCATCGCGCACATCAACGTGTACAAACCAGTAAATGTCCGCACGCTTTGGCTGCTTCTGTAAAATGGAATACATCACTTTTGCTTCTACTTCATCGCGTTGATTCGCACTGGTCAGATACACCAGATGTGTAGCATATTTCGGAATAGAAAAATCGTGACTCAGATCCCTGAGCATTGGAAGATATTCTTTCAGTTTTACAAACTCCACGAACCTGCTTCTGATTTTTCTCGCTTTATCCCATGCAAACATAACACCTATGATTGCAGAACTGATTAATAAACTCACCCAGCCTCCGTGTACAAATTTACTCAGGTTGGCAAAGAGAAATGCAAACTCCAATGTTCCATAAACCAGTATGAATAATCCTATAACTCCCAGATGATACCTCTTCAGACGCATGTAAAACACCAGCAATATCGATGTCATAATCATATCGATATTAATAGTCAGTCCATATGCGGCTTCCATATGCTTTGACTCTTTGAAATACAATACAACAATCACACATACCGCATACAACATCCAGTTGATTGATGGAATGTAGATTTGTCCTCTCATATCAGTTGGATACTTCACTCTGACTTTCGGCCAGAAGTTAAGTCGTATTGCTTCATTAATCAAAGTGAAGGAGGCGCTGATCAAAGCCTGACTAGCAACAACCGTTGCGCAGGTCGCTACTATCAGGCCAATAATAAGAAAGCCCTCAGGCATACTTGAATAAAAGGGATTTTTATCTCCAAGATATGATCCTTCGAAAGACATCAGCCAGGCAGCCTGACCAAAATAATTCAGGAGCAACATCACTTTTACAAAACTCCAGCTCACCCGAATATTTATTCTTCCGCAATGACCCATGTCTGAATAGAGGCCCTCTGCTCCGGTTGTACATAAAAAAACGGCACCCAGTAACCAGAAGCCTCCCGGATGCAACACTAAAAGATCATAAGCATAAACCGGATTTATTGCCTTAAGTACTTCAGGAAAATGAGAGATGGAAATTAATCCAAGTGTACCAATCATGGTGAACCAGATAAACATTACTGGTCCGAAAAACTTTCCTACGAACTTGGTACCAAATTGCTGAATTAAAAATAGAAAGGTGAGAATTGCAATAACAATTGGGACGGTGTCAATTCCTTCGTTGAAGTATTTCAATCCTTCAATGGCGGACGAAACAGAAATTGCCGGTGTGATAACTCCATCTGCAAGGAGTGCGCTTCCTCCGATGATGGCCGGTAATATCAACCACTTCACTTTGGTGCGACGCACCAATGTGTAAAGTGAAAAAATTCCCCCTTCACCTTTATTATCAGCGCGAAGAGTCAGGATAACGTACTTAACGGTAGTTTGTAAAGTGATTGTCCAAAAAATACAGGACACTCCGCCGAGCACAGTATCCGCTGTGATAAGGTTATTCCCAATGATTGCTTTTAATACATAAAGCGGCGACGTTCCGATATCGCCGAAAATAATTCCCAGCGTAACCAGCAAGCCTGAAAGCGTTATTTTATTTAGTGTACTTGTACTCAATGCAGATTATTTCGGAGGCCAAATGTATGAATTGGATTGCACCTCAAATAATTCTTGATTGTATTTATTCTTCCCGCGCAAATCATAAGTAAGGTCCGCGGTGGCTTGACTCCATTGCTTAATTCTCAGTACCTTTGCGATCCTCAGATCATGAAAGCAGAATACGATGTAATTGTTGTTGGTGCCGGCCATGCCGGTTGTGAAGCTGCTGCCGCTGCCGCGAATATGGGTTCGCGCACCTTGCTCATCACGATGAACATGCAGACAATCGCGCAGATGTCTTGCAATCCGGCTATGGGTGGGATTGCTAAAGGACAGATTGTGAGGGAAATAGACGCACTTGGTGGTTATTCAGGGATTGTTTCGGATAGGTCAATGATTCAGTTCAGAATGTTGAACAGGTCGAAAGGCCCTGCTATGTGGAGTCCGCGCTCACAAAACGATAGAATGCTTTTCGCTCAGGAATGGAGAGTGATGCTTGAGCAAACTCCTAATGTTGATTTCTGGCAGGATATGGTTACTGAAATAATTGTCGAAAACCATGGGGTAACAGGGGTGCGTACCGGTATGGGCATTGATTTCAAAGCTAAATCAGTTATTCTCACCAATGGAACTTTTTTAAATGGTCTTATCCATATCGGAGAAAAACAATTTGGCGGAGGACGAAGCGGTGAAAAGGCTGCCACCGGCATTACCGAACAATTACAATCACTTGGTTTTCAGTCTGGTAGAATGAAAACAGGGACTCCTCCCCGTCTGGATGGTCGTTCATTGGATTACTCTAAAATGGAGGTTCAGCATGGAGATGAAAATCCGGGTAAATTCTCTTTCACCAATACCGCACCACTCACAAAGCAACTCAATTGTTGGATTACCTATACGAATGATACCGTACATGAAATCTTGAAAGAAGGCTTTGATCAAAGTCCTATGTTCTCAGGACGAATCCAAGGACTTGGGCCCCGGTATTGCCCTTCAATAGAAGATAAAATAAATCGTTTTGCAGATAAGGAACGGCATCAATTATTTGTCGAGCCTGAAGGCTGGAATACAGTCGAAATTTATCTGAATGGATTTAGTACCTCTTTGCCTCAGGAAACTCAACTAAAAGCCTTGAAAAGAATTCCGGGTTTTGAAAATGTCAAAATGTTTCGTCCTGGTTATGCAATTGAATATGATTATTTTCCACCTCAACAGCTGAACCTTACACTGGAAACTAAGCTGATTAAAAATCTGTATTTCGCCGGTCAGATCAACGGTACTACCGGGTATGAGGAAGCAGCATGTCAGGGTTTAATAGCAGGCATGAACGCTCATCTAAAAATTAATGAGAAGAATCCTATTATTCTTAAACGATCTGAGGCCTATATTGGAGTTCTGATTGATGACCTTGTAACAAAGGGAACTGATGAGCCATACAGGATGTTTACATCCCGCGCTGAGTTCCGTACAATCTTACGACAGGATAATGCAGATGTTCGCCTTACTCCCCTTTCACATTCATTAGGACTCGCTGATGATTCGCGATTGCGTCAGGTTGAAGAAAAAATTCATTTCACAGAAAAGACCGAGCACTTCATCCGGAATCATTCACTAAAACCGGAAGATATTAATAACATGCTTGAGGACTTAGGTACCGAACCCATTCGACAAAAGGTAAAAATGCTTGGCTTGCTTTTAAGGCCTCAGGTTAATATTTCTCACCTGCTTGAAAACACTTTTGCATTTCGCACATTTACAAGCACTATTCCTGAAAATAACAGAGAAATGGTGCTTGAACAAGCCGAAATCAGATTAAAATATGAAGGATATATAGAGAAAGAGTCTGAAATTGTAAATAAGTTTGAAAGACTTGAAAACGTGTTTTTGAAGGAAAATTTCAATTATCATGGCTTAGAATCCCTCTCTATGGAAGCCAGACAGAAATTATCGCTAATCAAACCAGGCACACTTGGACAAGCTTCAAGAATTAGTGGGGTCTCTCCTGCAGACATATCTGTTTTGATGGTGTATTTGGGTAGATAATGTTTCACGTGAAACAATTTAAATGGAAGAACTAATCGAATGCCCGGCGTGTAAATCTACACATCATACCTTTTTAAGGAAATGCAAAGACTTTACCGTAAGTTTTGAAGAATTCAATATTGTTCAGTGCGATGTGTGTGAGTTACAATTCACCAATCCAAGACCAGATTCATTGCAAATAGGGCATTACTATGAAAGTCCTGACTATATAAGCCATTCAAACAGCAACAAAGGGATAATAAACAAGCTTTATAAATTCGTTCGTACACACTCCATTAGAAACAAACTAAAACTAATTAATGAAATAAATGCTGCCAACGAAAAAAGCATTTTGGATATTGGTTGTGGCACAGGAGAATTTTTAGGTGCATGTCAAACATCAGGATGGAAAACTCTTGGTATTGAACCAAACGAAGCGGCAAGAATGCGGGCAAAAACGAACTGGGGTATAAACATACAGCCGGAAGCATATCTGGCTCAAATTGAGCCTGAGAATAAACCATCCCTAATCACAATGTGGCATGTACTTGAACATGTACATAATCTGGATGATAGGTTAAGCGAAATATATAATTTAATAAGGCAAGGGGGGCATTTTATCGTTGCTGTTCCTAATCCGGATAGCTGGGATGCCGGACACTATAAAAATGATTGGGCAGCCTATGATTTACCAAGGCATTTATACCATTTTAGACCGAAAGTTTTGAAAAACCTCATTACTTCCTATGGCTTTACTTACATCGAATCAAAGCCAATGCCCTTCGATTCCTATTATGTTTCTATGCTTAGTGAAAAAAATAAACATGGACGGAACAGGTTTATTCAAGCTATGTTAAACGGTTTAAAATCAAATTTAACAGCAGGCTCCAATTCTGAAAAATATTCCAGCGTAATTTATATTTTCAGAAAGAATTGATCCAGTTTATTTAATTCATCAATAGTACAATGAAGACTATTTGTTCCACGTGAAACCAAAAGTAGAACCTTCTCCGAATTTTGAACTAACCATTATTCTTCCTTTTTCACTCTCAATAATTTTTTTCACAATTGTTAAACCAATACCGGTACTTTCACATTGATCCTTTGGTAAAAGTGTTTGGAACAAACCAAATATCTTCTCCTGGTGCTCAGGTTTAATGCCCATACCATTATCCTTTACCCAAAATTCATACTCATCTTCCTTATCTTGGTATCCAATCACAACCTTTCCTTCAGGCTTGTCCATATACTTTATTGCATTGCTGATCAGATTCTGAAAAACCTCGTGCAGTTTAATCTTCTCACAGTTTATTTTTGGAAGATTATCCGGAATATTGAAAGAAATGGAATCTGGCGGACTAATTAAGTCTATTATATTGGTAATCACATCTTTAACATCAACAATCTCGCTTTGTCCCTTTGTGTTAGCCAACCTAGAATAATGTAAAATACCATCAATTAATTGCTGCATCCGGGAAGTACGTCTCTTCATCATGGTCAACAAATCCAATACCTCCGGTTTAGGGTTCTCTCCTAATTCATCTTCCAGAAATGACGCCAGACTGGAAAGTCCCCGCAAAGGTGCCTTCAAGTCATGCGAAACAATATAAACGAATTCATCCAGTTGCTTATTGGTGCGCTGTAATAACTCATTATTCTCCCTTAATTCTCTTTGTTGAATATATAATTGTGAGAACACATTAACCTTTGCACGGACGACAAAAGTATCCAGGGGTTTTAGTAAATAATCTACGGCACCTTCCTGATAACCTTGCATACAATATTTTTCATCCTTACTCAGAGCCGTCACAAAAATGATCGATATATCCTTTGTATGAGAATTTTCCTTTAAAAGTCGTGCCACTTCAAAACCGTCCATGGAGGGCATTTGAACATCAAGCAAAATCATGGCGATATCCTTCTCTAATGCGATAACAAGGGCCTCTTCACCCGAATTAGCTTTCAAAATATTTCTTCCTTCCTGCTCAAGAATACTTTCAAGAGAAATCAAATTCTCCGGCCTGTCATCAACTAACAGTATATTTATAGGTTTTATCGCCTTTTCCGGCTTTACTTGTATAGCTGGATTGTTTTGTGTTTCAGTCATTTCCATAGTAATAAAATGTGAATGGTGCTTTTGTCAATATACTCTTATGGTCTTGCTAAGTTCTGCATCTTTTCCTTAATTCTTACAATTTTTCCATTCGCTCAGCGAAACTTTTCTGTAAATTTTTTCCGCCTTATCGATTGTTGCAAATTCATGCCTGTGTTTATTGAATGATAGCGTCTCTGTAGCCCCAAGTCCCAGATAACCGAGATTGGAAAGGCTATCCTTTAACTTGGCTACAACCTTATCCTGCAATTCAGAATTAAAATAAATCATCACATTCCGACAAAGTACCAGATTAAATTTCTGGAAGGGCTGATCAGAAACAAGATTGTGTTGTTGAAATGAAATATTCCTCCGGAGCTCTTCCTGAAATTTAAACTGACCATAGCCAGAAGAATAATAACTGGAGAATTCTGCATTCCCACCTGCTCGGTAATAATTTGCAGTGTACTCTTTCATGCGGGAAGAATCAAAAATTGAGGCTTCCGCTTTTTCCAAAACACTTTGATCTCTATCAGTAGCAACAATTTTTGTGCGCCGAAGCAACCCTACTTCTTGTAATAATATTGCAAGAGAAAACACCTCTTCTCCCGTAGAACAACCGGCATGCCAGATTTTAAGAGTAGGGTAGGTAGCAAGAAATGGAAATACTTTTTTGCGCAGCGAATAAAAAAAAGCGGGGTTCCTGAACATCTCAGTATAATTAATGCTGAGTTCCTTTTCCATTATGGCCTGATACTCCGGCTTCTGCCGCAGTAAACACAAGAAAACTTCCAGACTATCTAAATGCAGGAACTGAAGTAGTCCTGTCAATCGACGAATTACAAAAGTTTTTGAATATCCGGAATAATCTATTTTAAATTCCTTTTGTAACACCCCAAGAAAACCATCCAAAGAGACATCTGAAATTTTTACTGCTGTATTGTCAACCCCCATAATACTAAAAACCTATATTAATATTTTCGATGCGACAGCCTATTGATAAAGCCATACACGCATAAGTGATAATAATTGTTCAATGGAGACAGGTTTGGAAATATAATCCGACGCCCCACACTGAATACATTTTTCTCTGTCACCATTCATCGCCTTTGCCGTCAATGCAATAATTGGAAGATCCTTGAATCTCTCAATTTTTCTTATGCTTTGTGTAGCCACATATCCATCCATTTCAGGCATCATAATATCCATTAATATAATATCGATGTCCGGATGCCTGTCTAGTTTTTGTAAAGCATCTTTTCCGTTTTTTGCCATGGTTACTTTCATCCCTTGCTGCTCCAGAACACTGGTTAGCGCATAAATATTACGTATATCATCATCAACCAATAAAACCTTTTTGCCGATCAATAAATTAACCAGTGAAGGAGGAATCTGCATCCCCTTTTCCCCTTGGGGATTCTGTGATACTTTATTGAGAAACAGTTCGGTCTCCGCTATTAGCCGTTCCGTTGATTCTTCGGTCTTCAATACAATGGCGTCTGTCCACTTGCGCAAATTCTCCTCGTCCTCTTCTTTTATTTCACATGATGTAAAAACTATAACCGGGGTGTCTTTATGTGCAGGAGTTGATTTAATCTCTTCCAGTAACCGAATTCCTTCTTCCTTATCATTACTGAGATCCAAATCAAGAATAATACAATGATAAGTGTTTTGAGAGAGAAGAGCCTGGGCTTCGTCTATGCAAGCAGCAGTTTTTAGATTAACAAAACTGTTTTTAGAACGCAGAAGATTGCCAATAATCTCTCTATCAATGGGTGATTTTTCTATCACTAAAACTTTTGGCGCTATTACCGGTATATCCTCGTCAATATGGGCAAACACATTATCCAGATCTCTTAGATCCAAAGGCTTCTTCAAACATGCTGTTGCTCCCAGATCCATCAATAGGTTCTTTTTCTCTGAAGCAGTTACAACGTGTACAGGAATCTGGCTGAGTTTCTCATGCGATCGAATCTTCTGAAGCACACTCAGTCCGTCTGATCCGGGTATCTGCATATCCATGATAATAGCGGATGGATTATACTGTTCAGCAAATTGCAATCCTGAAATTCCGTCGGACGCGATAATTGCTTTGTACTTCTTTTCATGAGCCATAGTATAGAGCGCTGAAGCAAAAGCCATATCATTTTCAACAATCAGCAATACTTTATCATGAGTCTGAATATTATTCCTGTCATCTTCAAGAACCTCCACATCGGCAATAGTTTGGCTTGATGCCAATTGCATGTTTACAGGTGTACCTTTTGTAGTGTGGATATTCACCTCCGGCCGATATTCCTCAGGTTGAGAATTTGGATCCTTCTTGTCTTTTAACTCAATAGGAATGAATATATAGAATGTGCTTCCTTTATTGGGCGTGCTTTCCAGTTGCATTTCTCCACCCAACAATCCAATTAACATCTTGCTGATTGACAATCCTAAACCGGTACCACCATATCTTCGACTCGTAGATCCATCAACTTGCTGGAATGCATTAAAGATTAATTGTTGCTTCTCTTCGGGAATACCGATACCATTATCAGAAACAGAAAGCTCCAGAACGTTATCTCTGTTCCTCAAATTAGGATTACTAAATTGTATCCTGCGGTCAGGTAGCTTAATTTTAAAGATGACCTTTCCTCCAACGGGTGTGAACTTGAAGGCATTCGAAAGCAGGTTTTTAATAACCTGTTCCAGACGTACTTTATCAGTGAGGATTTTTTCCGGAACTCCGGAGTGTTGTTCTATTTCAAATTCTATTTTCTTCTCTTTGGCAACTTCTGTGAACAAGTCAAAAGTGTCTTTCTTAATCACTTTAAACTCCGTTTCCTCCATGACAAGATCGATCTTTCCGGCTTCGATCTTGGAAAGATCAAGAATGTCATTGATGAGTACCAACAAATCATTTCCTGATTTATGAATTACACCTGCATATTCGACTTGCTTTTGACTAAGATTGCTTCCAGAATTATCTGCGAGCAGTTTAGCAAGAATTAAAACACTGTTTAAAGGTGTCCGCAGTTCATGCGACATGTTGGCTAAGAATTCAGATTTATAACGGTTATTTAATTCCAATTCCCTTGCCTTAATAATAAGTGCCTCCCTTGCTTGTTCCAGAATTTCATTTTGTTGCCCAAGTTCACGTGCATTGGCTTTTAACTCAAGGTTACTCTCTTTAAGTTCCTCTTCGGATGCCTGAAGTAATTGCGACTGATGTGAAAGTTCATCATTCGTCTGTCTCAACTCTTCTTCCTGAGCTCCCAGACGCTCTGTCTGCAATCTGGTTTCGTCAAGCAATCGATGGGTGAGCATATTGGCTTTGACAGAGGCGATGGATGAGGCCATCGTCTCTCCTGTAGTTTCAATGAACTCTACTTCATGGGGAAAAAATGAATTGAATGAAGCCAACTCAACGGCACCATAAACTTCTCCACGATATTTAAGAGGAACAATGAGAACATGACTTGCAGGTGCTTCGCCCAGACCTGAACTAATGCTGATATAACTATTCGGAGCATTTTCCATATGGATGCAGTTGCCACTTTTAATTACTTGTCCAACCAGCCCTTCTCCCATGCCCAACTTGCTCTTGGCCTTTAAACGCTCATCCATTGCATAGCTCGCATGAAGTTGAATCCATTCCGAGCCACTGATTTCATCCTTTTCCAGAAGGTAAATCCCTCCATGAAATGAATGAAGATGCATTACCAGAACTGCTATGATCTCATCTGTCAGGCGACTTATATCATTGTTGTTGTCACGCAATACCTCGTTAATTCTAGCTACCCCGGTTGACATCCAATGTCTCCTTTGATTGTCCTTGTTTACCGTTCGAAGACTTTCATGCATCTGCACCAATGCAATACCAAGTTCATCATGTTTACCAAGTGGTTGATATTCCACATCAAAATTTCCGGCTCCGATGTTTCTTGCAAAATCAGCGGTACGCATCAGACCCGATTTTAAAGATTGTACCGCATCTGTCATTTGACCAACCGCTGTCTTTCGTGAACGCACATCAATCTCAGGAATCTCACCCTTACCCATCAGTTCGATATAATTCCTCAGCTTCATTGTGGGAACAATGATGTTGCGTGACATATAAAATGCAGCTATCAGTATTACAAGTACAATCATAATAGCCAGTGTCAGCAAACTCCACATCAGCTTTCTTGATGATGCCTTTACTTTTGCATGCTCAAGTTCCGCAAGCGTTTTTTTCTTCAGAATAACTCTGTTCAGGCTATATATCAGGTTTGTACACTGTGGAAGAATTTCGTTGTTAACGATCTCTTCCGCAAAAAATAATTTCAGAGGATCCCTGTAGTCTTCATAACTTGACAGGACTTCAATCACTCGTTTTTGATTTTCAATTTGTACTTCAAAAGAATTGAAAATGGCATTCATGCTATCCACGCTGGCCTGATCACTCCACTTTTGCATAAGCAAAACAATGCTTGTCTTTCTTTCGGGGTAATCAATGGTATGTAGTGCCTTTAGTTTTTCCTTGTCTTCACGATTCCCTTCGAGATACACCCAATTCGTTGAATACATCTTGGAACGGATAATCAATGAATTCATGTTTTCCAGTGCCTGAAGAGACGGAATATCATCGGTCATGATATTAGTAGTCACATCCTGATTACGGCTTATGTAAACACTTGAATAGATCGCGTTAAAAACAGATATCCCTATCACAATGATAAAGACCACATAAATCTCCAGGTCAACTTTGGTGCTTTTTTGTTTCATGGGCGGGAGGCTTCCTGAAAACTTGCCTCCGTGGTTTGTGAATGATAAATTGTGTTTATTTCAACACTATTTTATACATCATTCCATGCCTACGGTTAGCTGCCTTTCCGCTAAAAATGCATCAATATCTTACACTTGTAAGAATTTCAAAAAGGTGCTTTTAATTGTGATTACTGATGCGCGATCCTCCGCACAATTACTTTATCGGAAAAATGAATCTGAAGTAAATAAACTCCGGCGGCCAGCGTACCGGTTTTGATTAAGAATCTGTTTTCTCCAAATACTGAATTCTCATCCTGAGATAAAACCTGCTTTCCTAAAGCATCCATTACTTTCAATGTTAAAAAACCCTGATGATGGGTATAAAAATAAACCTGAAGCTCATCCAAACAAGGTACCGGGAAAAGCAACAAATAGGAAGCTCTGGTCTCTTCATCTATTCCAACTAGTGAAACAAATAGTGAATTTGATAAAGCGGAACATCCATTTATGTCAACAGTTTCTACTGTGTAATTTCCACTCAGTGGCGCTATGAACAGTTGTGAAGTCGCTCCCGAAATTGCTATTCCATTTAGATACCATTGATATGAAAATGAGGAGGAGGAAAACAGACTATCCCCATTTTGATTAATTGAAGGCTGAGTAGCTGCAGGAAATACATGAATCATATTACTCAATTGCAAGGTGTCTGATCCTGTAGCATTGCTCGCAATTAAAGTCACCGGATAACTTCCCTGAGCCTGGTAACAAATATTTTGTGGACTCTCAAGAGCGGAAAAAGACGGTGTTGCACCGGGAAACGACCAGTTCCAGGAGGTCGCATTGAGAGACAAGGAAACAAATGTCAGACAGGTTCCACCGCAAACAGAACTGTCACTTGAAATAAAAGCCGCCACAGGTACAGTACTACAATCAACAACATGAATGAGTCCGCTGAGTGTTTTTGTTGAAGAGCAAAACCCGTCAGTTACAGTGAGGCTTACATCAAAGACCCCTTCTGTCGGATAACAAACCGCTGATGGAGCATTGTTGGCTGCGGATGACGGATTAGCTCCGGGAAAAGACCAGCTCCAGCTATTAACTCCGGAACTACTCATATCCTGAAATGAAATACATTCACCCGGACAGATAGTTGTCAGATTCGAAGAGAACTGAACAAGGGGCGTGCCGTGTACTGTGATAAGATTCACATACGCTCTGGAGCTAGAACAACTACCGATAGCTTCAGCGGTTAATAAGACGGTATAGTTGCCGGGTGACGTAAAGGTATGTGAAGGGCTGGCAAGGCTCGAGCCGCCTCCATCACCGAAAGTCCATGTATATAATGAGGCTCCTGTTGTTGTATTATTGAACTGCACAGTAAGACTGTCGCACCCACTACTTACATCCGGACTAAAAGAAATTTGCGGGCGAGCTAACACACTGACGCTTTTAATTATTGTATCCGAGCACCCATTGCTGCTTTGCACCAAAAGACTCACTGAATATGTTCCCGCATTCACGTAAGTATGTTTAACATTTTGTAATGTGCTTACTGCTGTTCCATCTCCAAAATTCCATGCATAAGAAATGATGGTGCTACCTTGTGACTGAGTTAGATTGGTGAAAGAAACAGAGTCGTTAATACAAAGATTGGTGAAAGAAAAATCAGCAAGTGGTGATGGAAGAATCGTAATGAGCGAAGGCATGTTCAATGTATCTGCACATGATCCTTGTGTCGCAATAAGAGAGACGGAATATGTTCCCGGTGCAGAGTATACATGAGAAGGACTTGGTATCATTGAAGGAGCGGAGCCATCTCCAAAATTCCAGCTATAGGCAGGATTCCCGCTTGTGGTATTGTTGAATTGGATACTTGCAGGATGACAAACTGTTGATGTAGAAACTGAAAAAGCTGCCTGAGGAGCGGGCGAAACAAATACTGTTTTTATTGTGTCATCAACACACTGATTGGTGGAACAGCGTAAAGTAACCTGATATGATCCCGCTGATCCGTATACATGATAAGGACTTGATTGTGTTACGATACCCGTACCATCACCAAAGTCCCAGGAGTATCCGGTAATGCCCCCATTACTGGTTGAATTGTTTGAAAAGAATACAGTATCTCCAAGGCATACACTCGAAGAAGCATTGAATGATGCGACCGGTTTTGGATAGACAACAATCATGCTTTGAACCCGGACAGTATCTGCACATGATCCCTGAGTCGCTATCAATGTAACTGAATAGGTTCCTGAATTCAAATAAGTATGAGTCGGAGATACGGCAGTAGACGCTAAACTTCCATCACCAAAATTCCACGAATAGGTCGGCGCTCCTGATGTAGTATTTGTAAAGCTTACTGCAAGCGGATTGCATCCAACATTGACAGAGGAGTTAAAGCTCACAACAGGTCCCGGATTCACCAGAATTGTAATTGTAGTATCGTGAGAACAGGCTGATGAAGATACTGTCAATCTTACCACATATGTTCCCGCAGCCATGTAGGCATGTGATGGATTAGTCTGAACCGAAGCGGGAGAGCCATCGCCAAAATTCCATGATCGGGATATTATTGTTGTTCCGTTAGGAATCGATGCATCTGTAAACCGGACTGTATCACCCAAACATACAGAATTTGACGAGGCGCTAAAAACGGATCGGGGAGATGCGGATGCCTGGATCATGTTAGTCACAGTCTTTGAATTTGTACATCCCAATGCATTACTTGCGGTGAGTGTCACAGAATAATTTCCTGTAGCAGTATAAACATGTGAAGGATTGGTTTGAGAAGAAGTTGCCGAACCATCTCCAAAATTCCAGGTGTAATTATTTGCATTTGTACTTGTATTGGCAAACTGCACGTTCATTGGCAAACATCCCGAAGCCGGTGATGCGGATATATTAATTCCCGGTCTTGGGTTCACCACAACAGCATTTGTGGTAACGGAAGTACATCCCAGATTATCGGTTGCTGTAAGACGCGCAGTAAAACTACCTGCAAGTGTATAGGTATATGAAGGATTCTGTGAAGAAGAAGATCCGGAACCATCTCCAAAATCCCATGACCATCCTGTAATAGTTCCCATCGATGAACTTGCTGTAGCACTGAATACGGTAGCTGTACCCTGACAAACCGTAGTTGATGTAAAAGAAGAGCTCACCTGATCTGCATTTAGAACGACCGGCTGTCGGTAAACACCCGGACAAGAACCCACATAAACAATTACCGATCCGGTAAGAACGGGAGTAGTAAAGGTAGTTCCACTCCCAAGCAAAACCCCACCGACCGAAGACGAATACCAGCCCAGATTGGTTCCGGCAGGCGGAGTACCAATTGTACTAAAACTTAGAGTCGCAGTGGATCCTGCACACACAGTCTGCGGACTGACGACGACTATTTTAAAAACAGGAAGGATGGCACTGGAAATTCCGCTACCACCTTTCGTAGCACCATTGGGTGGAAATTCTGACAGACTGAAAGAATTCGTGACACCATTTTGTCCACCCGCTGCTGATTTTGTGATAGCACCATTGGAAACACCGATATAACCTCCGCCACCTCCTCCACCCGGGCCTTCGGCTTCAAGTGTACCGATACCAACAGACTGACTTCCGCCACTGCCACCATTTGCACTTATTGATATTCCGGAAATAGTTCCTAATGCAGGAACCATTACTACTCCACCTGCACCACCCCCTCCTGACCCATCAGTTCCGTTTGTACCAATTGTACTGGCTCCATTATTTCCATTGGCACGAATAGAACCTGTACCGGAAACATCCCCATAGGCTAGCAAGTATGCAATTCCACCACCCGTGCCTCCTGTGCCGCCGGCACTATTATTTTGATCACCGGATCCGCCGCCACCACCAAGAAATATTTTCCCAAGGGAATAATTCAATGGCCTTCCTCCGCGACCGCCTTGTTCAGCACGTTGATCACCACCCCATGCTGAATTCGAAGGACCCGTTGTTATCGCATTTTGGTTAGTCGCTGAAAAAGTATAGCCTCCTTTTCCTCCACCGGAGGAGGTGCTTGATGCAAAACCGGAGTATTCAAGATTCCATGCGGATATCCAGGATGCATTAGCTACATTCGGATTCCCCCGGCCTGTCCAGGAAGACACAGAACCCGCATTAGCACCCCCACCACCGCCACCATTGTGCGAGTTGGCTCCACCTCCTCCATTAGCAGGGGCACCTTTTGAATATCGTCCACCCATAGCGTCGTAATCAATTTGATATCCGGCTATGCCTTCTCCCTTTTCTGCTCCATAATCATTGAGAGTTGACACATAATTGCCCACACCCCACCATGCTGAATTGTCAACTAATGCACCTCCACGGAATCCTTTTCCACTCACATCAATACTTCCTCCGCTATTAATGACTGTATTTCCCTGGACTTCTACTGCCAGAACACCACCGGCACCCCCATTCCAGACAGGACAGGTTAGAACACCGGTTGAGTTAATTGTTAGAGAAGAATATCTAGGCACCCGAACAATTTGTGTTCTACCCGTTGAGCTAAAATCTTTCTGGAGGGAACACGACAAATTAATTACTGTGGCACTTGGCACGGAAGCGACCTGCACCAATTCGTAGTTGCCACATGTTCCGTAATTTAGTATGCTACCATAGGTTGAATCATCAGGAGAACTTATCTGGGCTCCCTGCATTTGAATAATTAAAATTAAATCTCCGGGGCTTAATGCCGAATTAAAAAGACCGGCACTATTTAAGTTGCTGGAAGCAACATTTATGGAGGTGTTTCCGATAGCTGCATTCCCCGTTAATTGGGTATATTCATTAACAATAATATTACTACTAACAATTTTAGCCCCATGCTTTCCGGCCTGACCATAGATCTGCAGAGGCAGGAAAAAAATGCCTAATTTGAGATACCATAAAATAACACTCTTAACCTGAAACATGAAATACAAAATAAGTGCCGATTCAGTTCCGCTAAGTTACGAAAATGAAATTGTTATTTTGTCTTAATCCCCTATAGATAAAGGCTTTTACTCCCACCTGAAAAATTTAACAGCAGCGACATACACAACAACCCCCCAAATCAGAATAATGGACAATTCATGCGTAATTTGAAGCATACTGGCTCCTTCAAAAGCCACCTTGCGCAACGCGTCGTTAAGATATGTTAAGGGAAGTACTTTGCTTATCATCTGCAACCATTCTGGAAACGCATCAATAGGGAAAAAAGTTCCGCTTAACAGGAATTGAGGTAGGGTAACAACATTGGCAATTGGCGGAATGACGCTTTCGTTCGAAGCCAAACCTGAAACAACAAAGCCAAACCCCATAAAAACGATCAAACCGAGGGCTGAGAGCAATAATAAATTGATGAGTGTCACAAATCCATTTACCAGAGTGAATCCGAAAACAAACTTACCCAGAAGAATAATCACCAGTGCACCGGCAAGCTGAAAAACCACTCGGCTTAATGCTTCTCCCAGAATAATAAAAGTCCTTCTAATGGGCGTCGCAAAAAACCTCTTTAAAACCATCGTTTGACGCAATGAAAAGAAAACAAAAGCAGTTCCAAAAACACCGGCACTCAAAATAGAAAATCCCAATTGCCCGGGGAGAATGAAGTCAATCATTTTATACTCTCTGCCTTCAACCTGCGTTTCTCTCAACTCGGCAATTATTTCGTCTCCGGTTTCTATTGTTTCAAACTGCTCAGGAAATTTCTTTTGCAGCCGTGAATAATAATCAAGGTTTTTTTTGTCGATAATATTTGATAAGACCGAGGTAGTGAAGATGCCCTTTTCCTTTGATGCTTTCGATGTAATGATTTCTACCAACTCTTTACCGGATGCGTTTTTACCTGAATGAACTAATAAGATTGCATCCATACGCCCCTTCTTCAACATATCCATCATTTCCCGATCAGTTTTCTTGTCCTCAAAGTGTATGTTGTGTAAATCTCTAAACGCACGAAATACTATTGTACCTGTGTCACAAGCAGAATGTATTCCTACCTCGAGTTTTATGCGGTCGCTGCCTACAAAACCAAACACGAGAATAAATACGAGAGGAAACACAAGAATGAATATTACCGCGGAAGGACTCCGTATAATGGATCGGAAACTTGCTATGGAAATAGCCAGCATTGCTTTCCACTGACTATATTTTTTCGATTGGCTCATCATGGATTTATCTTGTTCTCTATTCATTGCGCCACTCCTTACCTGTCAGGGAAAGAAATACATCTTCCAGATTCGCTTTTTTTAGTTCTTTCGGTTTTGAGAAGCCACTTTCAATAAGATTGTCTATCAATTTTTCCGGAGTATCAAGAGAAATAATTTTGCCTTTCTCTACTATTGCGACTCGGTCACACAGATATTCAGCCTCATCCATATAGTGTGTCGTGATCACAACCGTAGTTCCTTGCTGTCTTATTTCACGTATCAACTCCCAAAGATTCCTCCGTGCCTGTGGATCAAGACCTGTGGTCGGCTCGTCTAAAAAAACAATTCTGGGTTTATTAATGAGCGTTGTACAAATGGAAAAACGTTGCTTTTGTCCTCCTGAGAGTTCCTTGTACTTCGCTTTATGTCTATCGGCAAGCCCAACTAGTTGAAGCATCCGGATAATATCAATACGCACATTGTAAAGTCCGGCGAAGAGTCGAAGCAGCTCTGCAAGTGTAAGATTGGGGTAGTATCCCGCAGCTTGAAGTTGTACACCGATCAACTTTTTAATCTCACCGGCATGTGTTTTCACAGACAGCCCTTCAACCAATACTTCTCCGGAAGTTTGCTTACGCAGAGTTTCAATGATTTCAAGTGTCGTCGTTTTTCCGGCTCCATTCGGACCCAACAATCCAAAAATTTCACCTTCATAAACATCAAAGCTGATATCTTGGACGGCAGTGAGATCATCGTAAACTTTTACGAGGTTCCTGACTTCAATAATAGGTTTGCGCAGGCTCATAATCGGAGCCCGAAATTACGATTATTCTTGCTTCACTCGAATTTTCACACTGGATAAAAACGTGTACTTGCTCTGAAAAATTGGCAGAGAAACTTCTGTCAGTCCTCTGATTTATCAAATATAAAAAACAAGGGCTTCAAGTACAGGGGCACGACTAAAATGACAAGGATTAAAACAGATTCAGCCGGCTCATCACATTGTCCTTATAGGATTTTCCGATGGGGATACGATTGCCGTCAATAATACAAGCATTCTCTTCCAATGCAGTGATTTTTTCCAGCTGTACAATATAAGATCTATGAACCCTTGCGAAGTTTAGCTGCGGTAATTTTGATTCAATGTCTTTCATTGAACTATGAAGGATGAATTGTTCCTTCGATGATGTCTTGATGATAACATAATTATCAAGTGCTTCAATCCACAAAATATCCTGAAAGTTTACCTTAACAAATCGAGAGTCTTTCTTAACGAAAAAGCTATTGTTTGCATAAATATTCTCTAAAAAATTGAAAAGGTTTTTATCCGCACTTGTCTCCTGCACAGCATCCTTTCTGCCCGGTGAAGTCATTACAAATGCACAACCATTAATTTTATTATTGACCGATAAAATTGGAAACGTGTTGACGGCCACCTTCTGGTCTGTGGCACCATTTGAAATATTTACCTGGGACTCAGGATCCGGTTTTATTGATTCTCCTACAACTGTGTGCGCAAGTGTTTTAAATGCTGACTTTGTTTCCAATGGTGAATTTTTCATCGCTATACTAATATCCTTACCCAGAGCTTCCTGCTTAAGACAACCGGTAAGGGTTTCCGCCATTTTATTGATAAAAATTACTTTTTCATTTGCATCGGTGATGATAACGGCCACCTCCAGATTATCCAGAGCTGCAGCAAAGCGATTGCCCTTGTTCTGCATCTCCAGATCTTTGGTGTACTTGTAATAGGCGATTTCGATGGCAGTACGAATATCGTCCTCCTCAAATGGTTTGATAATATATCCGTATGGCTCTGTCAGTTTTGCCCGTTCTAATGTTGCTTTGTCCGAAAAAGCGGTGAGAAAAATAAAAGGTATCTGGTAATGCTGGTGAATCTGTTCCGCAACATTGATACCGTCCATCTCGCTACTCTTCAAATTAATGTCAAGCAGAATTAAATCAGGGCTAAGCTTTTCGATAGAATCCAGTGCCTTTTTTCCATTTGCATATGGATCAAAGGCTTCGTATCCCAACTTTTTCAATATCCGTTGAATGTCTTTCGCGACGATAATTTCGTCTTCAACGATCATAATCTTTAATGTGGCCATAGTTTAAAGTTAATTGTCTTTCTACACAATTTGACAGGGAATAGTTACTTTGTAAAGAAGGGTCCGTTTACATTCAGGCACTTATATTCTGAAATGATACGGAATAGTGCCATCCTTCCTGTCGTGACAGATTGATGGAATGCCTGACGAAGCTTTTATATTATCAAATAATTATAATTGCATTAAAGTTTTATTTTTAAATTATCAATTAACCATAAATGATTGTTAAGAATGTACCTTAGGGTATGAAAAGCTAATTTTAAACTCCGTACCCTTATCGCGGGAAACTTCAAGTTCACCGTCCAATTGAGCGGTAAGTGCCTGAATCAATTGCATACCTAATGATTCTGCAGCATCAATGTTTATGGTTGAGGGTAGGCCAATTCCGTTATCAGATATCCTGTAGACAATCTTTCCGTTTTGTTTCGATAAAGCGATACGGATTTCTCCATGCATCTCACCGGGAAAGGCGTATTTATATGCATTAGAAACAATCTCGTTAACCAATAATCCACTAGGCATAGCGGTATCCATATCCAAACCGACACGATCTCCCTCGATGATCATTTTTATTCTGTCGGTTTTGTCTCCGTAGGATTGGTAGATGTACTGAGTAAGCTTTTGAACATATTCGCCGAAATCAATTTCGGAGAGCTCCTCAGCCTGATAAAATTTTTCGTGAACCAGTGCCATTGATCGAACCCGGTTTTGTCCGTCCTGCACGGCTTTTAATGTAGTCTCGTCTTTAATATAGCCTGACTGTAAATTTAAAAGACTGATAATGATCTGGAGGTTGTTTTTTACTCTGTGGTGGATCTCCTTCAATAACACATCCTTCTCCTTTAAGGATTCTTCAATCTGCTTTTGAAGAAGCTTTCCCGAAGTAATGTCTGTATCCACCAGAACCAGTTTTTTAAGATTCCCAAACTCATTATAGATCGGTGTAAGAGTAGTCGATATCCAGATATTCTTTAAATGATGCGTGGTCACATTAGATTCGAAAATTCTGGAGTGCTTCTCAGAAACCGCTGCTTCTATTTCTTTAAGAATAGAGTTGTAAACATTAATCTCTGAAACTTTTCTCCCAAGGACCTTCTCCTTAGACATTCCAATCATGCGGATAAATCCATCGTTGATCCATTCCACTTCTCCATCAGCACTTGCAATTAATACAGCGTTATCTGTTCTACTTGCAACAATAGAAAGCTTTTCGAGTTCGAGGTTTTTATCAACCAGTTGCCGTGTTTTAACTATCACTCTCTCTTCCAGCAGTCTGCGAACACGGCGAAAAGTACTGGAACGAAGTCTGAAATAAATATATATGGTGCCGATAAACATCAGAAAACTGATGATGATCAGCCATATATCTCTCCAAAAAGGATCTGCCTGCATATTCTCCCGGCTGTATAAAGTTAAGTTTGATTTATATTATCAAACCTTCTATTGTACTGCCTTGATTAAAAAATGTTGCTAAAAAACATCGTCGAAGCAATCTCAAATTGACTCAACTAGTTTCCGCGGAAAGGCCTCCTCATCTGTATCCGTTACATTTCAGGTTCAACCCGTCCTAACTTTCTTGCAAAAACACCAAAATGAATAACCGCAAAAACCAGCGATATATACAACAAGGTTCTGTCGGTTTCAAATCCAACAGTGTTTTGATGGAGAAACCCAACAATGATAAGCAGACCAGAAAGGGCCAATCCGGTAATCCGTGCAATCCTCATTCCTTTTCTGTTATCGGTACCATTTCCCAAATGACTGTGTTTGGCTCCATATACCAGATAAATATCCATGCCTATCAACATCCAAACTAATAATCGTATCCAGGTATCCATTGGAAGAAAGACCATCATAAACAAACAAACGGCAACGCCGAGTATTGGAACTAAAGGTACCATGGGAGTTCGAAATGCGCGTGGCAGATCAGGCATTTTTTTCCTCAATACTAAAACACCAATACATACAAGAATAAAAGCGAACAAGGTTCCTATACTCGTCATTTCTCCAACCACACGAGCCGGAACGAAGGCTGCAAATAAACTAACAAAAACCATGAATAATAAATTGCTTTTAGCGGGGGTTTGTGTTTTTGGATTAACGCGTGAAAATATTTTTGGAATTAAACCATCCTTACTCATACTGAAAAACACACGAGTCTGTCCCATTAGCATCACAAGTATTACTGAAGCGTAACCGGCAAGTATAGCAACAACAATTGCCCTGTTCAACCATGGATAATCCGGTTGTATTACTCCTGCCGCATTGGTAGTAGTTCCCATATGTTCTATGGCAACCGCAACCGGAGCAATACCATCTTTACCTGCAAATGAAGTATAGCTGGTGACTCCTGTCATCACGTGGGCAAAAAGTATATAAAGGATTGTGCAAATAAGTAATGAACCCAGAATACCTATAGGCATATCCCTTTTGGGATTTTTTGCCTCCTGGGCCGCGGTACTCACTGCATCAAAACCTATGTATGCAAAAAACACAATAGCCGCGGCTCTGATAATACCACTGAATCCGAATGCACCGAATTCTCCTGTGTTATCGGGTATATATGGAGTATAGTTGCTACTACTGATATATCTCCACCCAAGAAAAATAAAAACAAGTACAACGGTAACTTTGAGTGCAACAATGAAAGCATTGACTGTCGCACTTCCTTTAGTTCCCTTTATTAACAATAAACTCATTAAAACAATTATGAAAACAGCGGGAAGGTTGATAAGCCCGCCTTCCCAGGGCCCGGCCGTAAGTTCCACAGGGAGCTGAACATTGAAGCCTTCAAGAAATTTTACAAGATAACGACTCCAGCTTATCCCAACGGTGGCAGCACCAACCGCATACTCAAGTACCAGGTCCCAGCCAATGATCCAGGCCATAAACTCTCCCATGGTTGCATAGGAGTAGGTATATGCGCTTCCTGCAACCGGTATCATAGATGCAAATTCCGCATAGCATAGTCCGGCAAACAAACAACCTAATCCGGCCACAATAAATGAAATTGTAATAGCGGGCCCTGCATGATTTGCGGCTGCCATTCCGGTAATAGAGAATAATCCTGCTCCTATAATAGCACCAATACCAAGTGCGATCAATCCTCCAGCACCCAGAGTTCTTTTTAATGTATGCTCTCCGGTTTCTGCAGCCTCATTCATTAAGGCAGCCATCGGTTTTCTGACAAATAAACTCATAGATTAGTTTTTATAGGTAAATCGATTATACACAGTAAAAAAATACGCTATTGTTTCTTTTTGGTTAAACTCTCTTCTTCGGTGGAGGGAAACTGGCAATGTTGCGGTGAAGACGCAATGTAGAAAAAAAACATACAAAACAAAAAGCCCCAGGAATACACATTCCGGAGGCTCTGAATATAAAATTAATATTCGTTACTTCTTATTCTTTAGTTGATCTATTGCGTCATCGATATTCTTCTTTTCTTCAGGATCAAGAGGTAGTTCTGATTTCTTTTGAAGAAACAAGAGCGCATTCGCGTTGTCCTTCATCAGAATATAATAGTAGGCCAGGTATCCGTAAGCTTCTACAAGTCCGCTATGATACTTCGAAATATTCATCGAATCAGCCATGGCTATTTCAATATATTTTTCATAATATGGCTTTGCAAGCCCCGCCTCGGAGGTTGAATCAATGTGTGTATTTGCTTTAGCTCGCCATAGCCAACCGCTGGCATATTTGGCGGACACCTCGTTTAGTCTGGAAAATGCAGTATCCGCTTCCATAAATTGCGCATTGAAATAGTATGATTTTCCGAGAATAAAATAATCCAAAGCTTTGGGCTCCTTGCCGGTCGCGATCTTTTCATTCATGGCCTTAACCGCTTCGGGATAATTTTTAATCTTGTAATAAGCATTTGCAATCTCTGAGAGTAATTCGGTACGGTTTGGATCAAGGCCATAGGCTTTGCGCAATTGAATAATTCCAAGAGAATCCTCATTGACTGCCACAAGAAGTTTACCATAATATTCGAAATCGTAGGCTGCACGTTTCTCTTCTGGTACAAGATCAAACAGCTTACGGATCATTAACAAACCTTTCGGATAATCTTCCGTTTCATAATAACTATATGCAGAAACCCGAAGAAACTTGAGGTTATTTGCGTCACAGCTGTTTTCAACCTGATTAAGTTCCTGAATCGCGCCGGTATAATCTTTACTCAGGTAAAGGAAAGATGCGTAACGAACACGTGCCCCACAATTGTTTTTAGAAAGTTCCAGGTATTTTTTATAGTTCTCTTTTGCCTTACTCAGCTTTCCAAGCTTAAACTCCGTCTCTCCTAGTTCACGGTATGCCGGCGCGTAATCCGGATCAATTGAAATCGCTTTTTGGAATTCCTCCGCGGCACCATCATAATTCGTGCTTCTTTTATAAAGTCTTCCCTTACTGACTATAGCACGTGCGGAATTTTTATTCAGGTCAAGTGCTTTGTTGTAGAACTCGGCGGCCAATGAACCATTGTTAAGTTCGGTATAAATATCTCCATATAAAATATTCGCATCTACATTTTTAGGGTCAATGCTAAGGGCTCTGTCAAGTAATTTTTTTGCACGTTCAAGATTTTTATTTTTAAACAGGATAAACGCGTCGGCGGCTTCAATATAAACTGTAGCAACTTTTTGAGGAGCCGCGCTTACAGCCGCTTCTATCATTGCAACAGCTGTGCTAACACTGGTTTGGGCTTCTTCGTATCTGCCTTTGAGTGCGACATCGGCAGGTGTCTTATCTGATGCTTGTTTCGCTTCTAAAACATTTGTGTTATCAAGCAATATCTTTGCTTCTCCAATTTTAAGCAAAAGGTTTCCCGGTTCGGAAGCAAGGCCGCTTTTAAAAACTAATTTAGCAGAGTCCGCATTCTCACTCAGCAACAAATTATCACCATAAAAGTAGTAAGTGTTTCCATTGGCCGGCTCAAGGGAAATAAGTTGCTTGTAAATACTGCTTGCCGCATCATACTGCTCGTTTTCTGTCAGCCTTCTTGCCTCTTCAAGTGTTTGCGCTGAAATAATTGCCGGAAAACTCCCCAGCAAAAATGAAATCATAATAATTCGTTTCATAATCATCAATTAATTTTTACAATTCTTACCGGCATCGTTGCCGGTAACATCCCCATGAGTCGAACCAGACGCTGGCCCTGATCTCCGGCAACGAACGAAGCAAAGCCCGTGCCAAGACCATTCCTGCCTTCACGACTAATAATCAAAACATCGCGTGTAAATGGATATTTTTTTAATGCTATATATGCCTGATAGGGTTTAAAATATTCTTTTTCTGTTTGTCCTGTATCCCGGGAGGAAATCTGCGCAACATTTACCTTTTTTAAAAATTCATTTACCTCCGGAGAGTCTTTATCACTAATCCAGCTAACGCCTATTACTCCAATGGCGCGTGGAGATTGGCTTACGTAATTAATCATTTCGCTATTTGACTCAATAGAATACCAATTACCGGGAAGTGTCTCGCTTTGCAGAAAATTCTCTTTCAGGTATCGTGTTGTACTGCTTCCATTTCGGTCAAACACAACCTGAATGCTATCATTCGGGGAGGTTTGATTAACCTCACTCCAGGTTCTGAATGTTCCCTGTAAGATTCCCTTCAATTGTTCAAAACTCAACAAAGAATCAGGATTTCCTTTGTTCAATACAAAAGCAATGGCATCAACAGCGATGCGGGTTTCCCGGGGAATGATTTTAATGCTTCCAAAGTACTCTTCCTCCTGTTTTTTCAGGGACCGGGCTGTGATGGCTAATCTCACTGAATCATTTTTCAAAAACTCCTGAAAGGCTTCTGCTTCGGGTAAATACTTCACACGAATCTTTGCATACTCATAAAGTGAATGAAACGTTTCAAGCTGTGCCTGAATCAGGGGTTGGTAAGCCTCATCTGCAACAATAAGAATACTCCCTGAAACCGGGTTGTCAGAATTCTTTTCTGTATCAGGTGAACAGGCTATTCCGAAAAGAAAAAGAAAAGTCGAAAAGAAAATTTTCAATATATTATTCATTGGAAGTGATTGTACTGTTCTCAATTTTCTGTTTTTTGAAAAGCCTGTACGAACGGTAAACGGCATATCCTAAGAGAACAATCCCGAGACCTGTCCTGTTCAGATCCGGAAGAATTTCCTTGAGTGGCCATACAAATATCAGCATAATTCCTGCAGTTGCATACAGGATTATCATGAGAAGATTGAAGAGGAAATAGAATTTCTGAGAAAAATTTCCGTGATCCCTCATGAGAGAAGGATTATTTCAAAGTGAAATTCACAGGTAGGTTGTACTGAACCTGAACGCTACGTCCATTCTGACGACCGGCAGACCATCCCGGCATAGAACGAACGACACGAAGGGCTTCTTCATCGCAACCACCGCCAATTCCGCGTAGGACCTTAGCGTCCTTGATCTTACCGTCTTTGTCAACGACAAATGTTACATATACACGTCCCTGAATACCATTTTCACGCGCAACAGGTGGGTACTTAATGTTTTTCTGAAGGTATTCAAAAAGTTTTCCTTCTCCTCCGGGAAAACTGGGCATCTCTTCAACAACCGTGAAAATTTTTCCTTCGTCTTCACCGATAGGGTTCTCATCCGGAAGATCAATGATGTCTTTGTCTCCTTCGACAGTTACGGTACTTACCTGAATATCTTTAATTTCTTCCTGAGTCGGAGGCGGGTCAACGGCTTCTTCATCCTTAACTACTTTAGGAGGGGTGAATTTTATTGTTTGCTGAACCGGAGGGGGTGGAATCACCGGAGGCGGGGGTGGTGCAGACTTATCAATCGGAGGCGGTTCCGCTAATGTAATTGCTTCTGTCATTGTTTCCTTCGCGGCAAATTCCGCTTCAGATAAAACTGAAACAAGCTTTGGAATAGCCACCAACAATCCAATTCCAATGATGGAGACGATTAAAGCATATACTACACGGCGAGTATACTCCCGGCGGATCACGTAGCCACCATAAGCCTTGTTTCGTTGTTCAAAGACCAACTCAACACGCTCCGGATTCACCGCATTATTCCAACTAAATATTTTCATTTTGGAATGTTTACTTGGCGTTTAATATCAGCTCCTTTTCAGAGTCTGAAAGATCTACAATGGCATACCTGGCAACGTTCGTTACAAGCATTTCGTCAAGTATGTCAACAAGGTTTCGGTATTTTGCTTTCTCGTCTGGTTTGATGAGTACAATCAATCCCTTCTTTTCCGCGGCCTTAACGGCTGCTTTGTGTTTTTTAATTTCTTCCGGTTTGTTCGGTATCAACCCGGCGCGAACTGAGTCGTCAACAAGTTTTACAAGATCAAGGACAGTTTTGTTTTTTTCAAGCAACATCTTGTGAACGCTGTTCGGACCGCTGGCAGAAAAGTCGGCGATAACTGTCTGAGGCGGCTCTTCAGGATTATCAACTCCGATGTACCATATTATTTTATCGTTTTCTGTAAGAAGGATGGATAATGTTTGTGAGGCCGGAACTTTCGTGCGATCCTCGTCCTTCACGTCCTCTTTTACAGGCATGGTAATGTCCATTGTTCTGGGCTTACTCAGCGTTGTAGTAAGGATAAAAAAGGTAAGCAAGAGAAATGCCAGATCCACCATTGGCGTCATGTCAATGTGTGTAGATGCTTTTTTCGCCCGGAGCTTATTGTGTTTGCCTTTACCCGAGCCGCTGTCTTGCTGTTGTACTTCTGCCATTTGAGAAGATCCTTTTTACTATTCTAAAAACGTGTTATCCGAATCGTTATTGTCTGTAATCAATTTTCCTTGGCTTCCTCACCGGCACTCTCCAGGTTTGTGATAAGAGCAAAGCGGTTGGCTTTATTCTCCTGCAAGATCTCTATCACCCTTTTAATTGTCGGAATATCCGCATCGCCATCACCATTGATAGCAATGGAATTCTTTGGTGCCGCATTTCTGGCGGCGTTTACCCAAAAGGTTAATTCATTATTCATTGAATCAATTGGAATTCCTTTTGTTTCCTCATTCATTATTTTTTGTTCGGGATCCTTTGCGTTCAAGTAGTCTTTCAGACGATTGCTCGGCATTCCTATGGATGTCAATAATGAAAACTGCTTTTTCTCCTGATCAGTGAAAGTTAGATTGAAACGGGTTCCCAATCTTTCCAATATATCTATTCTCAGCTTTTGCCCTTCAACATTAAAAAAGACACGACCTCTGCCGTCAACTGTTAACAGGATAACACCTTTGTCCGGAAGAGGAATTTCACTTACTGAAGACGGCTGGTCTACCGTTACGGGTTCCGACGGGCGAAACTTCGTGGTAAGCATAAAAAATGTCACCAGCAGGAAGGCCAGATCGACCATCGGGGTCATATCCAGAGATGGACTTTTCTTGGGGACTTTTATCTTCGGCATTATCTGTTAATAATAGGTAGATTCAGCTTTGTCGAAATTCCATAATCAGCAATGGAATTTTTGAATTAGTCGTGCTTCACTCTTGCGTTGAATGACTGAACGATCGTATAACCGGCTTCATCGATACCGTAAGTAATGCTGTCAATACGACTTGTAAAGGTGTTGTAAAAAATGATTGCAATAGCTGAGGTGATTACACCAAGGGCAGTATTGATCAGGGCTTCAGAGATACCTGTAGAAAGTGCAACTGCATCAGGAGCTCCCGCGTTTGCAAGAGCTGAGAAGGCGCGTATCATTCCCAATACTGTTCCGAACAAGCCTAATAGGGTGGCAATGGAGGCAATCGTTGAAATGATCACAAGGTTTTTCGATAGCATCGGAAGCTCCAGCGTGGTCGCTTCTTCTAACTCTTTTTGTATCGCAAGAACTTTACGCTCTTTATCTAGTGTCTTGTCTTGTTCCATCTGACTGTAAACTGTTAGTCCGGCATTGACAACATTTGCAATAGAGCCTTTCTGTTTTTCACATTCTTTTCTTGCGCCATCGATATCACCTTTCATCATAAGAACACGAATTTTCTGAATGAAGTTTTCGATGTTACCTGTTCCTTTAGATTTCCGAATAGTGATTGTTCTTTCAATTGCGAAGATTATCGCAGTGAAAAGCGTACACAACAGGAATGGTACAACAAAGCCTCCATGGTACATTACTGCGAGATAGTGGTTTCCCGCGCCCACAACATTTTCAGGAAGAGGATTTTTGGTTACGTCGCCGCCTTCAAAATTTGCGGGATTTCCCAATACAAATTTCCAAAAAGCCCAACCGAGTAATAATGCGATTGGAATGACCAGCATGGATAAAATTGACTTAAGGCCTCCGCCTTTAGGTGATGCGTTGCTCATGTGTATGTACTATTTAGGTTTGGATATTTAATAATAAGATTTTTTCAAAAACAATAACGTTGTTGAAACACTTAAATTTCTTGCTTCATTAGAAATTTTAGTCGACAATAATAGGAAATTTAGATGAAAACAAAAATTTGTATTCTTAATACACGCCGATTTAACGTTGCTGTGACATTTAAAGGGCTCATTGAAACCCCTTTTTTGATGGTTCCTCTTTTCAAACCCTTTTGAGTAATCTGCAAATGTGATCAAATTCTCCCCCTCAAAGATACGACAGTATTGTGTCCCAAATTAAACGGATACCGGCTCCTTAGTTTATATTGTTAATAGCCAACATTTTACGTTTAAAGTTCTTCAGTATTCAAATCACTCCGGCCAAAAGCCCCGGTGCAAGACCGAGCACCAATGCCGCAAGAGCCGTGAACAGCAGTAGAGCAGTAAAGGTGCTGTTCACCTTGATGGCAGCCTTTTCCTTGTCTTTATCAAACATCGCAATAATTACTCTGAAATAATAAAAAACACCAATTAACGAGCCGAGGATCCCGATAAGCACCAAACTTGTATACCCGGCCTGCATTGTTGCGGAGAAAATATAATACTTCGCAAAAAATCCGGCCAAAGGTGGTATCCCGGCCAAAGACAGGATGGCAATTATTGTTACACCTGCCAAAAGGGGATTGCTCTTCGCCAATCCGCGAAACGAGTCAATAGACTCGTCGCCTGCAGAACGGGAAATCAGTAGCAATACTGTGAATGCGGCAATAGAGGAAATAGCATAGGCGGTTGTATAAAACAATAAAGAAGAAGCCGAACCCGGTGTGATGGCAAGCACACTAAGCAACATGTATCCGGCATGTGAAATACTGGAATAGGCGAGTAGTCTTTTGAAATTTGTCTGATATACTGCAGTTATATTTCCCAAAAGAATTGTTGCCGCAGCAATAATCCATATCGTCGTTTCCCATAAAACAGAGACGCCCTGAAAACAATCGCGGAAAAGTCGAAACAGGGCGGCAAATGCAGCCACCTTAACTACCGTAGACATGAATGCCGTAACAACAGTCGGTGAGCCTTGGTATACATCAGGTGCCCAGAAGTGAAAAGGAACGGCGGAGACTTTAAAAGACATCGCTGTAAGCATTAATAATATTCCGGCTATCGCAAGAATTGATGGGGCTGATGATTGCTCCAGGAAGTAGGTGTTTATATTTTGTGAATGAAAGGATCCCGTGACACCATAAATCAAGGTCATTCCAAAAAGAAGAAATCCGGTGGCAAAAGATCCGAGCAAAAAATACTTAAGCGATGCTTCGTTGGAAAGAAGATCTGCCTTTTTACTTCCCGCTAAAACATAAAGACAAATACTTAGGATTTCGATTCCAAGAAATAGTATGAGCATATTAGAAAAGGATGCCATGAGGAATGCGCCGATAAGTGCGAAAATTATCAGGGCATAATGATCTGTCTTACTGGAAGGTTCTTCGAAAAACGAAGGAGACATCACAAACCATAACAAAGTAAGTACTATCAACAAACATGAAAATGCCAGGGCAAAATTATCCATACGGATCATGTCGTTGAAATAAGAAACGCCTGTATTCCAATCCATGATTGTTGTGACGAGGCTTGCCAACAAACCAGAAATAACCAGGGGTCTTAGAAATTTTTTAAACCCAAATATCTCCGAGAAGAGGCTGCTGAGCCCCAGGACCGTTAAGATTATGAGAGTTGTCAAGATATATAATTGTTAGATTGGATTCGACATGAGTCCACGGGAAGAATAAATAATTTCACGTAAGGCTTTTACAGATGGCTCCGAAATTCCAAGAAAAAATTCAGGATAAATTCCCATCCAAAATATCAGGATGACAAGTGGAATCATCACTCCTTTTTCAAGGCTGCTTAATTCGTTAAAGACTGATGAATGTATGCTTTTGTCGCCCAACATAATTTTTCTGTAGGCATTTAACATGTAAACCGCACCAAAGATTATGGTCAAACCGGCAAATACCGCGGCAGCTGTACTGCATTGATAAATTCCATTGATGAGTAGGAATTCTCCGACAAAACCATTGGTTAGCGGCAGCGCGATGCTTGCAAGGAGAATGATAATAAAAAATGTCGCGAAAACAGGAGCATCAAGTCTTATCCCTCCCAGCGAATTCATGTCTCTTGTATCAGTTCTTCGTTGAATAATATCGGCAATAAAAAATAAGCCTACTACATTAACTCCGTGACTCAGCATTTGAAAAACCCCTCCGTGCATTCCCTGAAAACTCAGACTAAAAACTCCTGCGGCAATAAGTCCGACGTGTGCAATAGATGAATAGGCAATCAATCTTTTAAAGTCTTTTTGAACCCAAGCTACGAGAGACGCATATACAATTCCGATGACAGAAAGCAAGATGGCAATGTCAGCCCATTCATGAACACCATCAGGAACTACAGGCAGCATCCAGCGCAGGATTCCATAGATGCCCATCTTCAACATAATTCCGGAAAGCAGCATTGTCCCGGGTGTTGGCGAGTCTGTGTAGGTATCCGGTTGCCATGTATGGAATGGGAATATTGGAATTTTAATAGCAAAGGCCAGGAAAAAAGCCCAGAACAACCAACTTTGTTGTGTCGCATCAAGTGAAAGCGAATAAAAGGCATGGATATCAAAGCTGTGAGTTCCGGGGGTCTGTGTCCACAACCAAATCAAAGCTACTAACATCAGCAGGCTTCCGAAGAGAGTGTAAATAAAAAATTTAAGGGTGATGCGTACGCGGTCTTTTCCTCCCCAGATCAGACAAATAAGATAAATCGGAAGAAGGGCAAGCTCCCAGAAAACATAAAAAAGAAAGGCGTCAAGAGAGACAAATACTCCCAATAAAGCCATTTGCATAATCAGTATGAGAGAATAAAAAAGTCGCGGGTTTTTGTACTTGTGTAAAAATGACGAGAGAATGATGAGGGGGGTAAGAAATGTTGTGAGCAATACCAAGAGTAAACTGATTCCGTCTATCCCAATATGATATGAAATTCCAAGTCCCTGTACCCACCAATAATTTTCCACAAACTGCGAGCCCCCGTCCGGTGAAAAAGTAAATACGAAGTATATGGAAAATAAAAATTCCACAATCGTTGCTACAAGGGCGATTTGCTTTGCCTTTTCACCGAAAAAGAAAACAGCAACTGCCGCAAGCAGAGGAAAAAACAAAAGCAGGCTTAACATCATTTTAATTAGTCCACATAAAATTTAATCGGAATATATTGTATGCTTTATTAATATTGGTCTTTTTAAACTACATAAATTACCACAGAAGATTGAACAGTAATATCGCAATGATCCCGAAGACCATCATGAAAATGTAGAATCCAATGTTTCCTGTCTGAATCAGGCGCGCTGTTTGTCCGCCAAGTATTACTCCTCTGTTCACCCCTTTAATCGTACCATCAATCAGCGTTTTGTCAATAAAGTTCCAGCAAATATTTCCTATACCTATAAGAGGTTTTACAATCAGTGCCTGATAAAATTCATCAACGTAATATTTATTGTAAAGGATTTTTGAAAAAGCACCCATCTCCTCCTCGCGCATGGAGGGCGTTTTTTCTCCCGATACATAACGGCGGTACGACCATATTATGATCACAGCCAATAAACCAATAGATAAACCCATCAGCGTCCATTCAAAAATATGAGAGACCTCAGAATGAAGCATGCTTCCGGGTGTAGAAAGTATAGGGTCAAGGTAATGGTTTAGAATATGGTGATCAGAAAATATTGCAGGAATTCCTATGAAACCGCCGATTGTAGACAATACCGCAAGAACCACCAATGGCCAGGTCATCACTGCGGGCGATTCGTGTAAATGATGTTCCTGTTCATCTGTCCCTCTGAATTTTCCATAAAAAGTTAGGAATAAAAGCCGGAACATGTACAGGGCAGTGAGTACAGATGTCAACGCAAGAACAAAGAACATTAACTGATTTTGCATAAACACTTTCGCCAAAATCTCATCTTTAGAGAAAAAGCCGGCAAGCGGAGGAATTCCGCTGATAGCAAGTGTGCCAATCATGAATACCATGAAAGTGATTGGAAGCTTCTTTCTCAGTCCGCCCAATTTACGTATATCCTGTTCACCACCGGCGGCATGAATCACGCTTCCCGCCGCGAGGAAGAGCAGCGCCTTAAAAAAAGCATGAGTTGTCAGGTGAAAAATCGCGGTAGAATAAGCACCTACACCAAGCGCAACAAACATAAAACCCAGCTGACTTACCGTAGAATAAGCTAAAACCTTTTTGATATCGTTCTGCTTCATGGCGATGGTGGCCGCAAACAAAGCTGTAGCGGTACCAATTAAAGCGATGAAGCTCAGAGTAACAGGAGCAATAGAATAAAGTACATTCGAACGAACAACCATATATATTCCAGCCGTTACCATGGTAGCGGCATGGATCAAAGCAGAAACCGGAGTTGGCCCGGCCATTGCGTCCGGCAACCATGTATAAAGCGGAATCTGTGCACTCTTACCCATTGCCCCAATGAACAAGAGCATCGTGATTGCAATTATGACCGGTTGATCATCGGGTATAGAAGATGCTGCGGAAAATATCTCATCAAATGAGACGGTGCCAAAAGTGATGAAAAGGAGAATGATGCCCAATAAAAATCCAAGATCTCCAATCCGGTTCATAATAAAAGCCTTGTTGGCCGCCCTGTTATACTCGGGGTTTTTAAACCAAAAGCCAATCAGTAGGTAGGAGCAAAGTCCTACACCCTCCCAGCCCGTGAATAAAACAACATAATTCGATCCAAGTACCAACAATAACATGAAGAAAATAAAGAGATTAAGATAAGAAAAGAATCTTCCAAATCCCGGATCTCCTTTCATATAACCTATAGAGTATATGTGAATTAGAAAACCGACACCTGTTACAATTAATAACATGACGAGAGAAAGCCGGTCTACAAGAAATGAGAAGGGTATATTTAAACTTCCGGATCTGATCCAGTTGAATAGCTCAACGGTAACAGCTTCCGACGAACCGGTAAAAAACAAAATCATTGAACAAACGAAAGAGGCCAGAACCATCAGGGAGGCAATCACTCCGGAGGAGTTACCGGGTAGCCTTTTTTGCCCGAATGCAATCACCAGAAAACCAATAAGCGGAAAAGTGGGGATTAGCCCGATTAATTGCATCATTTGAATCTAAAACTCTGCGGCAAAAGTAGCACTATTAGTTAATTTATCAATTTTCATACACTCATTAGCATAAGGGTTTAGAAAAATAAAAAACAGCCGTGGATATTATCCTGCGGCTGTTAGTTCATTCTCAAAGTGCGGAAAGGATCTCCCTAGCTTATTTTACTTTTGATACCTGACCCTTGGACTTGCCCGATTTTTCAAATACCGCTTTTCGTTTTTGTGCTTTCTCGGGTATGCTCACTTTCTCTGTGGCATAAACAGCATATCCACTATCTTTATATTCAGACATAAATACGTCTAAATCAATATTGTCCTCAATGGTCAGCTCTTCGATTTTTTTTAAATACCGCCCTAATTCATCCAATTGTTTCTTTTGTTCCTTGCTCAGTGACATGTGGTTTCTGATTAATTAGATATAGCAAATTTAACCTCGTTTTCGCATTAAGGGTTTCATAAAAACACGTCAGATTCAATACCTTATTAACCGCCCATGTTCATAACCTTGGATCAAATTCTATGTATTGGTTCGAATTTCGCAATGATTCTCGAAGTCGGCGGAACATTGTTAATAAACCCGGGTTACTAACAATTAAACCCATATTAGGTGAACCAAATGTATTACTTCCTGGTCCGAAACCCCCGCTACTACTGAAAATGCAAAGATTAATGCTTACACAACCTTGAATATATTGAACAATTCCCATAAAAACGAATACTCTAAAACTATTTAGTGGACTTGAGTGTAATGCCTGCATATCTTTGCAATAAATTTTTAAAAACGTCTGCATATCAATTTAGTTCGGGGGGGGTATTATGTTAAAAATTAAACATTTATTGCTGGAAAAGAAAATTCCTGTTATCTGGGTACTGGTTTTAATAATAGGTGGTTTTTTCGCAATGACCTCGTTTGTAATGAACAAACAATCCGCGTTATTGGCTGCAAGGCAAAACCCGATTTCAGAACCGGCAGAAAAAGATTGTGCAGTAAGCATGGATCAGATAAGAGAAAAAAGGTCGGCATTTATAAAACCTCTGCTTTTGACGGATGTGATTATTCAGGATCGGTCAATGTCTGGTCTAAGGACAGAGCTTCAAAGATTTATAACTCAAAAGGTAAGCAACAACACATTGCAGGTGGCATCGGTGTATGTTCGCAAGATGGATAACGGAGCATACATTTCTATTAACGAAAACGAGCTTTTCAATCCAGCCAGTTTAATGAAGATTGCGTACCTCATAAGCTATCTTAAAGAAGAAGATTTGAGTCCGGGAAAGCTTCAGAAAAAACTATATTTCGATACTCATTTCAAAGAGGGAAATAACCAAAACATTGTTAATTTCCAATTAAAAGAAAAAAGCTATTATACAATTTCCGCATTGCTTAATGCAATGATTGCTTATTCAGATAATGATGCAACAGCCTTGTTAATGCAGAATATGAACAACAGTATCTTCACTAAACTATTCTCCGACCTGCAACTTCCTCCACCTCCCCAGCAGGGAGAGTATTTTATTGGCACAGAAGATTACGCGAAATTTTTACGTATACTATATAGTTCAACCTATTTAAAAGCCGGTTCCTCTGAGTATGCTATTAACCTCTTATTGAAAAGTACTTTTAAAGATGGAATTTGTTCCACTCTGGATCCAAACATTCCGGTTGCACATAAATTTGGCGAGCGTGTTTTAAACAATGTCGCACAACTTCATGAGTTTGGCATTGTCTATTACAACAACACGCCATATTTGATAGGTGTCATGACGAAAGGTGGGAATCTCGAGCCTCTGAAACAAACGATGGGAGAAATTTCCAGAATTGTTTATGGCTACATGCAAACTAATTCCTGAAAACAGATTCTATTCATAAAACTTCTGTCTCCATTAAGTACGGAAAGCTAAACGTGAGCGATCTTTTAAAGCGCTATCTTACCTACTCGTTGCGCATGTCTTCCACCTTCAAAATCAGTACTCAGGAAAATTTTTACAAAGGAAAGTGCCTGCTCTTTGCTGACAAATCGGGCGGGAATACAAATTACATTGGCATCATTGTGCAGTCTGGCTAAGGCGGCGATATCTTCCTGCCAAACGATAGCCGCACGAATGCCCTGATGTTTGTTAGCAGTAATTGCAACTCCGTTCGCGCTACCACAAATTAAAATCCCAATATCTTCAATACTTTTTTCTACGGCAGTGGAGAGAGGGTGTACATAATCAGGGTAATCAACAGAATCCGCTGAGTTTGTACCATAATCGTGAACGGAAAACTCTTCAATAAGCAGCCTTTCCTTAATATAGTTCTTGTACTCAAAACCGGCATGGTCGGAACCTATGGCAATACGGGGTTTTCTCATGATATTCACAAGTAAAGGATTGATATCAAAGATACTGAAAATGTTATGAACATCCTTACATTTGCCTCATCATACAAGCTTGAATTTAAAGTGAATGAAATAAAAGCTATTAACACTATTTTTGTGCAGAAATATAAAAGTCGTGTTTAACATTTCGAAACTATTTCTTGCATTGTTCAGATACAATTGTAATGAAGATTGAATATGAACAATGCAAGAAAAAGTTAAAAATATCTTTCACGAAGTTGCTGACATCAAAAAGAGGTATTGTCACCGAAAATGAAATAAATAAATGAACAACTGAGTTTTGAGCATCTGTTGATGAAACACACATAACAATACAAATCAATCGCTTGTTATCATCATCGCTGTTAACAACTCAGGTTCTTTTGTGTGTAAACTCAAAGTCAAGAAAAAATCCACTTAGTTGCCAACAGTATTAACCGACTAATAGTAGTAATACATTTTATAATTAATTAAAATATATATATATTATATTGAAGAGATGGAGACGAGGGAGGAGAAAATAAAAAGAGTTTCTTTGCAGGGATATCTCGATGTAGATCCGGACCCGACACTGGATTTGTTCGAAGAAATCGCTAAACTGAAAAAAGAAAAAAATGCCATTATCCTTGCACACTATTACCAGGATGCTGACATACAGGACATTGCTGATTACATCGGCGATAGTCTTGGATTGGCACAACAGGCAGAAAAAACAAATGCGGAAATCATTGTTTTTGCCGGAGTACATTTCATGGCAGAGACAGCGAAAATATTGAATCCTGGAAAGAAAGTTCTTCTCCCGGATCTACGCGCCGGTTGTTCACTTTCAGATTCCTGTCCGCCGGAAGCCTTTGCCGCCTTCAAGAAAAAACATCCGGACCATGTTGTAATTTCTTACATCAATTGTTCGGCAGAGATTAAGGCAATGACTGACATCATTTGCACCTCATCAAATGCTTCCCATGTAGTTAACAGTGTTCCGAAAGACAAAAAAATAATCTTTGCACCGGATCGGAATCTTGGATTGTATGTGATGAAGCAAACAGGTCGTGATATGATTTTGTGGGATGGATCATGTATGGTTCATGAGATATTCTCTCTTGAAAAAATTAAAAGACTAATGACAAGGCATCCGGAAGCTGAGTTTATTGCACATCCGGAATGTGAAAAAGTGGTATTGGAATTAGCAGACTTTATAGGCTCAACAACAGGTTTGTTGAAATACACTCAACAAAGTCCCGCCAAAGAGTTTATAGTAGCCACAGAGGCCGGGATACTGCATCAAATGGCTAAAGCGTCACCTGATAAAACCTTCATTCCGGCCCCACCTGATAATTCATGCGCTTGTAATGATTGCCCGCACATGAAGCTTAATACACTTGAGAAATTATATATTTGTTTAAAGTATGAAATGCCGGAATTGCTACTGGATGAAGAAATAAGAAAGAAAGCATTAATACCAATCCGACGAATGTTAGAAATATCGAAAGCTCATGGTTTGTAAAGAACGACTTCGTTTGGAGTTTTGGTTGTGTGCATTTATAAATAGTTATTTGCAACACTTTGCTACCATAAAGGTAACTCTACTCGGATGAAAATAATAATTACTATATTCTTTCTGATAATTTGTATACATTCAGCTTATTCACAAGAAAAAGGATCCTCAGTAACGAAATCCTATTATAAATCAGGGAGTGTAAAATCAATTTCTTACGGAATAAATTATCGAAAGGATAGGATAACTTATTTTGATGAGGAAGGAAGCATTATTTCTGAGCGAAAATACATAGATCAGGAAGGAAATCAAGTAATAAGTTTTTTCGAAAAGGGTAAGCTGAAGTCAAACTACGCGTATAAGGATGATAAAAAGAATGGAAAAGCAACGGGATTTTTTGATTCAGGTACAGTAAAATGGGAGAGGTCATACAAAAATGATTTAAGGAATGGTAAATGGACTTGGTACTATGAAAATGGTTTAATCTCTAACTGCAGTTATTTTGAGGATGATAAAGCCAAGCTCGATTCAATATTTTATTATGACGGAAGATTTTCAACTAAAGTTGAACATTATTATTATAGAAGCGGATTGGAAAAAAGAATATATTATAATAGCAAGCTAATTAAAATTCAAGAATCATATTTTAGGAATGAAAAGCTTAATGGCGTAACAACCAATTATTATGAAAATGGTTTTGTAAAATTTACCGGAGTGTTTCGGAATGGAAGAATGTCTGGAGAACGGTTATACTACAATGAGACAGGCGAATTTTGCAATGGGAAATTTACGATTTATAATGATAGTGGTTATGTTGAACGCGAAGGAAGTTGTATCAAAGGAAGGCCTGAAGGAGAATTGAAGGTTTATAATATTGATAAAGACTTGGTTATTAAAGCTAATTTTAAAAATGGTAAAGCTAATGGGCTATCATATTATTATAGTCCCAATGATTCAACTATTTTGATAGAACTGTACAAAAATGGAAGATTTTTAAGAGAAGTAAAAGAGAAATAAATTTAAACTCAATTATTCTGGTATAATGAAAAGGAAATGATGCAACACCGGCTTGCTTTCAGGCAAAGAAAGTAATATCTTCGATTAAAGAACTCGGCGTGCCCGGCAACAAGCCTAAACGTTATACTAGACCTCATGTCGTAATCCCGCCCCATAGTTGGAAGTAAGAGACACAATATTTTAATTCGAAAAGATGTTTATTCACGTACGACTTTTAGCTGTGGTTTTTATTTTATGTTTTTTCCAGCAACAAAGTTATGCTCAGCGGGATGAAAACATTAATCCCGATGGATTTAATACATTCTATTATCCTGATGGTACCAAATCAAGTGAAGGAACCTTGCGAAAAGGTAAGCCTGATGGCTATTGGAAAAGTTATCATGAGAACGGAATATTGAAATCAGAAGGAAACCGATTAAATTTTCAATTGGACAGTCTTTGGAAATTCTTTAATGATCAAGGAATTCTGACAGCCGAGTATAATTATAAGGAAGGTCTTAAACATGGTATACAGAAAAACTATTACGATAGCGGAATATTGCAATCCGAGCAAATTGATTCCCTCGGAGTATTGAATGGCCTGAAGCGGCTATATACTGAAGACGGCACTCTTATTAAATCTATTCCATATTCAAATGGCGTAGAGAACGGTTTGGTAAAAGAGTTCAATGAGGGGGGTGTTATTGTGACAATTACTAATTACCGTAATGGATTTTTTCAGAAGGAAGAAAAAATCAATCGTGTTGACAAGCTTGGACTGAAGCAAGGTGTTTATAAAACTTTTTATGATAATGACGCTTTGCATACAGAGGGAGTCTATAAGGACGATCAGAAAAATGGTGTATTCAAAGAATTGTCTCTTGATGGAAGAGTCCTTAAAAAAGAGGAGTACAAAATGGGGATACTTTTAGAACAAGCCGTGGCAGAGAAAGAAAAGTTTGAAGTAAAGAGAAACTACTATCCGACGGGTGCCACCAAGATTGTGGGCACCTATAGAAAAGGCTTGCCGGATGGAGTGTTCCGCCAGTATGATGAAGTCGGCAATATTGATTCGGCAAAAGTCTTTTCATCCGGTCGATTGTTGCGACAGGGAAAAATGGATAATCAAGGTCGTGAACAGGGTGAGTGGAGGGAGTTTTACGAAAGCGGTCAGCTGCGAGCGATAGGAATTTATGTTGATGGTTTGCGGGAAGGGCAGTGGACATTTAACCATGAAAATGACTCTTTGGAACAAACCGGAACTTATGTGAAAGGAAAACCTATGGGACCCTGGAAATGGTATTACTCAAACGGGCAGTTGCGGAGGGAAGAGGCATATCTCAATGGAAAAGAAAATGGGTATATGAAAGAGTACAGTGATTCCGGGACAATAATGGCAGAAGGAAATTATATTGACGGGAAACAAGATGGAGCATGGGTCTACCGTATCGCGGAGTATCTGGCAGAGGGAATTTTTCTTGAAGGTAAAGAAGATGGAAAGTGGACCCAACATTATTCAAACGGTCAACTTGCATTTGAAGGAGAATACCTTGAAGGGCTTCCAACAGGATTGCATAAATATTACTGGCCCGATGGAAGAATTCGCGAAGAGCGGAGTTACAGGCTTGGAGACAAGGATGGCATATGGAAATATTATGATTCAGGAGGAAGCCAGATTCTTCAGGTCAACTATCGCAGTGGTGTTGAGAAAAAGCTGGACAATATAGATGTTCCGGAAGGAGATCTTGCTCCGAATTAGCTTGATTCAGTATAAATATTTTTAAAAACTATTTTCTTCGATTGCCCTTTCCGGGTTTTTTCATTTTGCCCGTTTGAGCAGGTCTTTTTTTCTGACCTCGCATTGAATCAGGTCGCCTGCTTCTGACTTTGTTTTCTTCAAGCGGTGGGACAGACTCACCATTAACCATACGCATATCAATCTGTTTGCGTACAAGATCGCAGCGTAATATTTGCACCTTCACGCTATCTCCAAGTGTGTATTTTTTTCGGGTACGAGAACCGATTATACAATAATTTGTATCATCGAATTCATAAAAATCGTCGTCAATATCCCGTAGTCGAATCATGCCTTCACATTTATTTTCAACTATCTCCACGTATAAACCCCATTCCGTAACTCCTGAAATCAGACCCTCATATACATCTCCAACTTTATCGAGTAAAAACTCCACTTGTTTGTATTTGATGGAAGCCCGCTCAGCCTCTGAGGCTTTGATCTCCATCTGAGTACTATGTTTACACTGTTCTTCCAGCAATTCTTTAACAGCACCCTGATGGCCATCCAGGTAGGCTTCAAGGAGACGGTGAACCAATACATCAGGATAACGACGGATAGGAGAGGTAAAGTGTGTGTAATGTTCGAATGCCAAACCATAATGTCCGATGTTTTCCGTTGTGTAAATCGCTTTCGACATAGTGCGGATGGCCAGCTGTTCAAGTACATTCTGTTCCTTTTTACCATGCAGGTTTTTCATCAGGTCGTTGAGTGAATGTGCGATTTCTCTATCGCTATCAATATTCAACTTATAACCGAACCTTGCGGCAAAACGGGTGAAGTTTTGAATTCTGTCCTGAACCGGACCGTCGTGAACCCTATACACAAATGGAAGCTTCACAGCAGTGAGTGATTCCTGGCTCGTTTTCTTTTTATCTTTTGATATGGTGTGCATTTTACCAACAAATTCCGCCACAGATCGATTAGCCAGTAACATAAACTCTTCGATAAGCTTGTTGGCTTCCTTACTTTCTTTGAGGTACACCCCAGTTGGTTTTCCTTTTTCATCCAGAAGGAATTTCACTTCCATCTTTTCGAATGCGACAGCTCCTTTTTTAAAGCGCTCTTTTCTTAATTTCTGCGCCAGATCATGTAGCAATAATACCTCTTTAGACAATGTTCCGGTACCTGTTTCTATGATGGCCTGAGCATCCTCATAGGCAAAACGCTGATTAGAGTGGATAATAGTTTTTCCAAACCATATGTTATGAACTTTTGCGTGAGAATCTATTTCGAATACGGCAGAAAAGCAAAGCTTGTCCTCATTGGGACGCAGGGAACACACTCCGTTCGATAATTTTTCAGGAAGCATTGGAATTACCCTGTCGACGAGATATACCGAGGTCGCCCGAAAATAAGCTTCTTTGTCAAGGAGTGTTGTTGGCCGAACATAATGGCTTACATCAGCGATATGAACACCTATCTCCCATCGATTTTCTGCCAGTTCACGAATTGACAAAGCATCATCAAAGTCCTTGGCATCATGAGGATCTATTGTGAAGGTAGTGGCTGTACGGAAGTCTTTTCTTTTTGCTATTTCACTTTTTGGGATTACTACAGGAATCTGTTCCGCCTCCTGTTCGACTTTTTCAGGAAAGGCGAGTGGAAAACCATATTCAGATAAAATGGAATTCATTTCCACGTCATTCTCTCCGGGCCAACCGAGAAGGGTAGTAATTTTCCCTATTGGGTTCTTTGCTTCAAGGGGCCAATCAACAATTTCGGCAACCACTTTTTGACCATGCTGTGCATCACCAACGAGGTGCTGTGGAATAAAAATATCAACAAGCATTTTGTTGCTATCGGGAAGAACAAATGCAGTTTTCCCGGAGATCTGCAGTTTTCCCGCGAACTCCTTTCTTGAACGCTCGAGAACCTCCGTGACAGAACCCTCCAGTCGTTGATTTTTATGACGAGCATACAGATAGATACGCACACGATCGCGATGCAATGCATTTTTTACATTGCGGGGAGCGATGTACACATCATCATCTTCGTTCTCGCTTAAGAGATAGGCGGCACCACTGGCTGTGATATCAATGATGCCTTCCATGTGTGCGTGTTTGGGCTTTAGCTTAAACTTACCGGGATCAACTTCCAGTAACTCCCCCTTATTGAGAAGGTCAGTGAGGACGTACTGTACAGCCTTTTTTAATTCGGAGTTCAGTTCTTCCACCTGGATATCATCACCAAGATTTTCGCGGGCCTTTTGAACGAGCCCCGGACGTATTAGTTTAAAAAGTTGCTTGGAATTGAAATTCTTGTATGGATGCAGGCCGAACACCTTCAAGACCTCTGAATGCACAAGGTCTGCCCAGGGGTTTGCTTTTTTAATTTTTTTCTTACTCATAATAGTTTTAAAACAACAGAACTATAAAATTCGTTTCGAATTCTGAGCCCTACATGAATTAATAAAGTGTAAGGTATGGAAACAAAATTGAGAAGAGTAAGGTAAAAGCATTAATTATGAAGCACAAAGGGTTGATAAAGGAAGGGTCATGTGAAAAACCTTTTTAATAACTTTTATTCAGAAAACAATTTGAGAGGCACGCCCTCGTTACTTTTGAGTAATTAAAGATTTAAGAACTAAACCCCAAAGAGGATAAAAATGGAAACCAAAAACACCGAACAGAAAAAAAGTAATAAAGGAACACTATGGATAGTGTTGTTCTTATTGTCTGCTGTTATGAACATCTACCAATGGCGTAATCACACTACGATGATCAATAACTATGAGCAACGTGTTGATACGCTTGTTGTAGAAAGGGTAAATGTGGAGAAGGAGCTTAGCGACACCAAGGCAGAGCTGGAAAAGTACCGTGGCATTTCCGCAAATCTGGACAGTTTGCTTAACGAGGCCACTGCACAACTTGATGCCCAGGCGGCAAAACTAAAAAACCTAACCCGCTCAGAGAGAAACTCTGTGACATTGAACAAGAAACTGCAAGAGCAACTAAAGGATCTTCAAGGACTGCGTGACGAATACCTCGGTCGAATTGATTCATTATTGATGGCTAATAAACAATTGCAAGGAGAGAAGGAGCAGCTCACAAGCAACGTGGAGTCACTTTCCAAGAACCTTGAAACAACCGTTGCAACCGCATCCATGTTGAAGACCGAGTACATCAAAGTAAAATCCTTCAAGCGCCGCGACAGCGGAAAGTATGTTGAAACGGCGATGGCAAAACGTGCACACAAGCTTGATGTTTGTTTTGACATCCTTGACAACAAAATATCCAAAGCAGGCGAAAAGACTGTTTACATGAAAATCACTGAGCCAGGTGGTAAGCCAATAGGAAATCGCAGCACGGGATCCAGCACTTTCCGTACTGCTTCCGGTGAAGAGGTAATGTATGCCGCAACCTCAACGGTAAGTTATACCGGAGCAAAACAAAATCTTTGTATGAGCTATGAAGAGCAGGAAGACAAGAAGTTCCCTGCCGGTACCTACTTGATCGAAATATATGTTGACGGCACGCTGAGTGGCGCCGGCTCTTATACCTTACGTTAAAAGTCAAATCGCCGACAGCTGACACCAAATAATGCAATAGAAAAAACGCCATTGCATATAATGTTAGGTTTCGGAATTTATTAAAACAAACGAGGCCATCTTGTGAAAGGATGGCCTCGTTTGTTTTTCTACATTTACGGATGAATCGTGAAAACCTGTTTTTCAGCAAATAAATTTTTCCAGAGAACGAATCATTACAGGGCTGATATCAAAACCTCGCATTCTCCATGCCTCGGAGCCATTTTTTATCAATATAAAGGTTGGCACACTTAAAACCCGAAATTCCCGTGAGATGGAGGGATGTAAATCAATATCCAGTTTATGTAGATGCAGGGAATCATTAAAATGAGTCATTACCTCTTTAACTACCGGTTCGGCCCATTTACAAGGCTCACACCATGAGGCATGAAACTCAAGCAGGATCATTTTATGATCCGCGAACAATTGCATTAATTCGTTTTCATTCATTGTAGAAAAAATTATCTGGCACCCGAAATGGGCACCATAAATTAAAAATACTCCGAATATCTATTGACTGTCAGTAACCGGTATACCTGTCTTAGTTGTTCGATATACATGGTTGAGCTTTTTACAAAGATATACACTCTTTGTTTATAATAATAGAACGCAGATGACTCGGATTGAGCAGATGAATACGTATAAAAAGAATGTTTAGCGAATGCTATGATTAATAAGATGCACGCTAAAAATAAAAATCAGCGTCAATTCGCTTGGCTCACGTCATCCGTGCCCATTCATTAAAACATACACTTAGTAGGTATAAAAAGTAAATGCACTGTGTTCAAGCGTTATTTTTTTTACCACAGAGGACACAAAGGAGGCACAAAGGGACACAAAGAGTCTATTCCCAACGATAAGTTGTATTGCAGAAAGAAACCGGAGGCTCACTGGTATATAATGCAGTACGCTCGCTTCAAATTGCCACGTCCCTTTAGGGCGTGGGTCAATTTATCTCCAGTTCCACTGACATCAGTATTGAATTTTTCAAATAGCCACGTCCCTTTAGGGCGTGGATCAAGAAAAAAGCAGAATCCGGCTTTAGCCAGATCAAGTGCCGGTGAACAGCATCTAACAAGCAATCGAATTGGGCTAAAACCCGGGCACTGCATTCCAATTTACCCACGCCCTAAAGGGACGTGGCTATTAAAAACATGCACAAGCAAATTCGATTGATCCCACAAAGAGCTTATATACAAAATGGAAACGGCGAGGTAACTGATTTATGGGGCATTTTTTACGACCTTTGCACGGAATGGAGGAAAACAGCAAAAGCACATTTTTTCGCTCGGAAGCGGTAGGGCGCATCGTGTTTTTTGCGCTTCTTTTCTGCATCTTGTTTTTTTTTATATCCCCGAGTTTTGCCTTGGCAATGGGACTAATTGTGGGGATGGTTTTTTCTAATCCATTTCCCAAGCAGAGTAAAATCGTTACGAAATATCTACTACAAGGGGCAATAATCGGCCTTGGATTTGGAATGAACTTTACCAAAGTGCTAGATGCCGGTCGCGAGGGTTTTGTGTTTACGCTGATGACAATCGGAATGGCCATGGGTTTGGGTTATTTGTTGGGTCGCTGGTTAAAAGTGGAACGATACATCTCTTATTTGATATCTGTCGGGACTGCTATCTGCGGAGGAAGCGCCATTGCTGCAGTAAGCCAGGTGATTAAAGCAGACGATAAAGTTATTTCAATTTCTATCGGCACGGTTTTTATTTTGAACGCCGTCGCACTTTTTATTTTCCCTCCGATTGGAGCTTGGTTTGGATTGAGTCAGGAACAATTTGGAATATGGGCCGCCATTGCCATCCATGATACAAGTTCAGTTGTTGGCGCTGCCTCACAGTATGGAAATGAATCATTGATGATCGCGACTACCGTTAAGCTTGCCCGGGCTCTTTGGATTGTTCCCCTTGCCTTGATTACATCCCTGATATTTAAAAAACAAAGCTCAGCTTCTTCTTTTCCATGGTTCATAGTGTTCTTTGTTCTGGCATCAATTTTCAACACCTATTTTAATATTCCGGAGAATCTCGGGACATTTATTCTAAAAGCCTCCAAGCTTGCTTTTAGTGTAACGCTCTTCCTGATCGGTGCCGGAATTTCTCTGGGAACAATCAAAAAAGTTGGCGCAAGACCATTGATACAAGGTGTGCTGTTATGGTTGATTATATTGTTAGGCTCTCTTTATGTTGTTTTGAATACATAGTTAATTGAAGTTTAATAAAATGGGGACTTGCAGAGTAATGTTTAGCATTAATTGCCACGAATGCACGAATGATGAAGAGGACTTATTTGTACATTCGTTTTTTCCGATTACTGTTATTATCGAACGCCTGGACTAAAAATAACTCATTATGGAGATTGCATTTGTCTTAGGCCTTTTAGTGCTGGCAATCATCCTTTTTTCTGTGGAAAAGATTGGGGTAGACCTGGTGACCCTTTTTCTTTTAGTGGCCATGGTATCTTTTGGTATTCTCACCCCGGCTGAAGCATTTGCGGGTTTTGGATCCGACTTCATTATTTTGTTGGCTTCTATCTTTATTATCAGTGCAGCCTTGCAGGAAACCGGAATTCTTGACCTTATCGGATCGCGTTTGTTGAAGCTAGGCAGGCTTCACCCCGGCTTTCTCATTACATATATAATGACTGCTGTTGGTTTCACTTCGGCCTTTATGAATAATACCACCGTTACCGCTATTTTTATCGCGCCGGTCATCACTGTGGCAAGGCGGCTCAAAATGAGCCCATCAAAATTACTTATGCCTGTCGCTTATGCCTCAATTGTGGGCGGAACCTGTACCATCATTGGAACCTCAACAAATATCGCGGTGAGTGGCTATATTGACAAAGCGGGCTTGGGAGGACTTGGCTTTTTCGAGATTCTACCGGTTGGAATCGTTCTCTTTGTAATTACTCTAATATATATGGCTCTTTTCAGCAAGAAATTACTTCCTGACCATAAAGAAGAAAGCCTAACAGAGGAGTTCCGTTTGAAAGAATATGTAAGTGAGGTGGTGATCATGCCGAAGTCTCCTCTGATTGGACAGCCCATCTTTCAGTCAAATTTAAGCCGGATGGGTTTCAGGATTTTAAACGTGATTCGTGATGGCCACAATTTTTTACCCGGCGACTATACTATAATTAAGGAGCAAGATATTCTCATCATAGAAGGCTTAATGGACGACCTGCTTCAAGTGAAAGAAACATCGGGTATTGAAATCAGGGCAGACATTTTATTGGACAAAGCCCTCCAGGGCGAGGGAATAAAGCTGGCCGAGGTGCTGGTCACGCCACAGTCGGACTTTGTAAATACAAGTTTGAAAAACGCGAGCTTCAGACATAAGTATGGGCTCGTTGTAATTGCCGTCAACCGTCCAGGGCACACATTTAGAGATAAGCTCGGTAGTATTTACCTGAGAACAGGAGACACCTTGTTAGTTCAGGGGCCGGCAGAAAAGATTAATTATCTGAAGGATAGACGGGATTTAATAATCATGGATGATTTCAAGCCGCTATTATACAAAAAGAGAAAAGGGGTTATGACCCTAGTGGTATTCATCACGGCCATTTTTGTTGGCTCCATGGAGTGGATGCCCCTTTCCGCATCGCTCCTATTCGCGGCCTTGCTGGTAGTTGTCTTCAAAGCCGTTCCATTAGAGCAGGCCCATGAAGCCATTGACTGGCGTCTACTCATATTAATAGGAGGGATGGTTGCCTTTGGAACCGCAATGACAAAGACCGGGGCGGCAGAGTGGTTGTCTAATCTCATTGTACATTACATGCAACCATTGGGCGTGCTGGCAATTATGGCCGGGTTCATTATCCTGACCGTTTTTATGACCCAACCTATGTCTAATGCGGCAGCAGCCTTGGTGGTTTTACCCATTGCTATCACTACGGCAAATTCGCTTGGTGTAAACCCTAGAACATTTGCCATTGCGGTAATGATGTCAGCCTCCGTTTCATTAATCACCCCATTTGAACCCAGCTGTATTTTAGTTTGGGGTCCCGGGAAATATAAATTCAGGGACTTTTTTAAAGCGGGCTTCTTTTTGACAATTATTCTAATGGCTGTTTTGTTGGTGATGATACCTTGGATATGGCCGCTGTAGCCTCCTGACTGGGATTTATAGGATTATAGGATTATAGGATTATATGATGGGTGGGTTATCTGATTATATGATTGGTGGGTTATATGATTATATGATTGCTGGATTATATGATTATATGATTGGTGGGTTATATGATTATATGATTAGTGGATTATATGATTATGTGATTGGCGGGAGTGTTGTTGGTTATTAGTTGGAGGGGAATGGCACACGGATGACACGGATTGGGCTGATAAATACGGATTTAAGGAATTGGACTCACCGTTCATCAAGAAATGTTGTCCTGGCAATCCTACTAGACTCTAATCCCGTTACCCCACAATCCTACTACCCCTTAATCCTTCAATCATATAATCCTTCAATCATATAATCATATAATCCTTCAATCCCCTTAATCCTAAAAATCCTAATCCAAACTCACCAAAAGCTTCCTTGCCTTTCTTGCAAAAGAAGAGCCCCCTTTGCTTAGCTTTTCAAGAATCGGACGGGCTTTTTCATATTCTCTGGTTTGGACATAAGCACTCGCCAGATACCATTCGGCTTTAGCGGATTCCCTTTTGTCTTTTCCTGAAAAGTTCAGAAGGAGGTTGACCGTTTGGATATAGTAGCGATTGTCGTAAGCCCGGATGGCACTGTCAAGAATAGACAGGGATTTCTTTCGATCAAGACTGACAGTTTCTAGTTCGTTCGATGGGACTTTAGCTGTTGTGTTCAGGCTGATTTCGGTGTCGGTTATACCTGATGCTGCAGGGGGCTCATTTTCTAATGCAACTTTGTTGGCATCCTTCGACTTGGCCGACAAGAGCTCTCTGCGACTTGCCTCCTGACTTTTTTGGGTAGCGGCCCTTAGTTCTTGTTTCGTTTCCTTTTTTAAATCCGCGTAGGCAATGCCGGTATAACTATCAAGTGATTCGGTCATCACATTTTCTTCGGCAGGGGAATCTGTCAGCTCATCCGAAGAAGATGCACCGCTTGCCTGATCTGAACGACCGGATATTTTAACAGCCCTTGCCGGTTCGGGAGCTGCCCCTCGACCACCATCCTGCTTCTGAACAGTAGGAGCCTGGCGAGAAACGGGAGCCTCCATTACCAGATTCTGATCCTTATTATCGGAGAGCAAAAAGTAAAGGCCGGTCAATGACAAAAGGAGGAAGGCAAGGAGTGCGGCATATTTTAAAAAATGTTGGGGAGAGAAAAAGCCCCGGTTCCTTCGTCCGGTATCACCGCGCTTAATCTTTTCTTCAATCTCTAGCAATTGTTCATTCACCATTGAAAGATTCCTCACTTCCCGATAAGCTTCAATGGCCTCGGCACAAAACGCACAGTCCACAAGGTGCATCTCAACCCGATGTTCCGCGACAGGAGTAAGTTTGCCGGTCATGTATGAAAACAAAGTCTCCCTGTCAGGGCAGTCACTGTCTTCAAAGATGTTTTTCAGCTTATCGTTCATGATTTTTTTTCAAGAAAAATCTTCAGGTTTCTTTTACCGTTTTGAATATGACTTTTGATCTGTAATAGAGTGAAGCCGGTTTTCAGAGCGATGTCTTTATAGCTCATTTGCTTAATATAGAAGAGGTCGATGCTTATCCTTTGTTCATCATTAAGAAGGAGAATACCCTCCTCAAGGCGTTTAAGCTGTTGTTCGGTTTCCGCGCCTTCAACAGGATGCCAATCGGAAACCCTTTCCACAAAAGCGGCATTTGTTTCAGCATACTCTAAAGGTACTGCAAAGAGTCCTTTTTTCTTCCGGAGCTCCATCAGGCAATGATTTCTCACGACGGTATGGAGCCAGGATTTGAAGTTATAAATATCGTGGAGGAGGAGGTCTTTATGTAATTTTTCAAAAACCTGCATGACGGCATCCTCGCTTTCCATGGGGTCGCGAAGGTATTTCAGGGCGACACCATAAGCCTGAGGGAGGTATCTCTTGAAAAGTTCTCCCAGGCAATCTGTATCTCCATCCCGGAAATTCCGGATCAGTTCGAGATCATTTTTCCTGGAAGAGGGGCCTGACATATATATTTATTGATGTGTTGCAAGGTACACGGCAACGATTGAATGATCAAGAAAAGATCACATGGATTTTGAAAATTTATTGTTCGTGCAAACCATTATTTTAATTTGTTGTGATGAATAAAATTTTTGTGAAGAAAAAAACACGTAAGGTATTTTTCTTTGCAAGAGCAACGATTTTCATAGGAGAAAACAACTTTTATTGGTTTTTTTAATTCACAATATTTAGAAATGAAAACATAAAAAAGTCATGTGCCCAAGCACTAAAACTAACATTGAATTACAAAGATTCTTTCAACAATTATAAAAAACTTCAAGAAAAACAAGCGGGCTTTAAGCAAATTGCAAGCGGCCCAAACTGAGATTTTTGGCCCTTCCGACAAATTGTTAATAATTCAATAAAACCGACAGACCCGGCCACAGAGGCTATTTTTCTTTGGTTATCAGGCACTTTCAATAAATTGCGGGCCCCATTCACCAAGGATTTTAGACTATTGGCCATTAATTAGCGAAAACTCACATTAGAATTTTTGTAAGATTGAAAGTCTTTATTATCTTAGTGCAACAATAAAGGTCGGTAACTGTAATTCTTACCGGATTTTTCAACAAACAAATTAAAGGTTCTGATCAACAGGATTCGAAATAAAGGCTTGAAAAACGCCTTGAAAAAAAGAGTAGCGAGAGAGATTTACTGCATGGTGTTTTAGTATACTGCGATCAACAAAGAATACAGAAAACACACAACCAGAGTAACAAGAAACACAACATGATTTCACTTTATTTTAGACACCTTACACTTAATTTTATGCATTGTGCTCAAGGCGCAATGCATTTTTATTTAAGCTAAGCCACGATATAAAAAACAAACACAAAACACAAATTAATAATCAACAACATGAAACAAGACAACTACCCAAACACACCAACAACGAGATTTAATCGTTGGATGTTATTTGCCGGAATTGCAATGCTTTCCTTGTTTGCAACAGGCGTTAATGCGCAGATCGCGGTCACGGTTGACGTGCCTACGAACACTACACCAAACCTTGCAGCAAGCTACACTGACTTGGCCACCGCGCTTACAGCGGTGAACAGTATCACCGCCATGTCAGGGCCCGTAGTGCTGACCTTATCAGGATCAGAAACGGCACCTATAAAGGGCTTTGCTCTGGGTAGTGCCGGACTGAATGCTTCGCTGAACGCAACCAATACCCTGACCTTCGTGAACAGCGGTACGGTTACTATCAATGCGGGTGTTGGTACCGCGGCATCACCAAACGTTGCTGCTCCTGATGCGATGTTTATCATTGCAGGTTGTGACTATGTCACCCTCGATGGATTGACATTCACAGACGGTAACAGCGCAAGCGCGACTGTGTCAATGGAAACAGGTGTAGGTCTCTTCAAGTTGAATGCGAGTGATGGGGCGCAGTATAACACCATTAAGAACTGTACTTTCAATATGCAGCGTATCAATAACGCATCCGGATCAGCTGCCACCATGCAGGAGGGATCCATTGCCATCAGAACAGTAAACTCGGTTTACACAGCCGCGATTACTTCTTTAACGATTACAACCGCGGGAGGAACAAATTCCTATAATAAATTTTATACCAACACCATCAACGGAGGTAATGCCGGGATTTCACTGAACGGATTTGCCGCAGCTACCCCATTCACAACAGGTGATACAGGTAATGATGTGGGAGGCTCCGCTTCGGGAACAGGAAACTTTATTTATAATTATGGTGGTGGAGCAACTACGAATGCCGCTGTCGGTATCCGTGCCAACAACCAGTGGGGTGTTAACATCTCTTACAATACTATCGACAATAATAATGGCGCAGGAGTCAGCCATGCAACAACTCTTCGCGGAATTTATGCACAAGCCGGAACCAGTGCTAGTGCAACAATTAACAATAACACTATCACACTCAGAGGCGGTGCCACTACAAGCACAATTTACGCTATTGAAAACGCAATAGGATCTACTGCAGCCTCAAATACGATCAATATTAATAATAACACTATTAATGGTTCCTATCTGACAGCCACTAGCGGAGTTTTTAACGGCATCCTTAACAGCTCAACAGCTGCTACAGTTAATATTAACGGAAACACCGTCCAAGGTACTGCTGCAAACTCACTTGCAGGAACAGGCACTATGGTGATGATTGAGGGCGGATCTCCTGCCGGAGCCTTAAATACGAATAACAACATCATCCAGAATATTTCCAGAGGTGGAGCCAGCGGAACTTTAAGGGCGCTTAAGGCAACAACTCCAACAGGAACCTGGACTTGTACAGGCAACCTTGTAGATAATTTAAGTTTTACAGCTGCCGCCTCTACTGGTAGCATAGATGGTATCTATGATCTTAGCGGAGCTGTTACGACTGTAATCAGCACTAACATTATCAGAAATCTTTCAACGCCTACCACGGGTACTATTAATGGTATTCGTATTTATACTGCTTCAGGAACCCACACATGCCAGAATAACCAGATTTATAATTTCAGCACTACATCCGGCGGAGCCGGTGGTGCAACATTTTCCGGTATTTATTATAGTGTAGGAAATGCTACCATAAGCGGGAACACAATTTATTCCCTGAACAGCACAGGAACTACTGGAGGAACCGCTGGTACAGTTTATGGTATCTGGCAAGCCGGTGGTACAACAAACAATATCTATAAAAACAAAATTTATGATCTGTCAAGTACCAGTACCAATCCGGTTGTCGCAGGTATTAATATCTCTTCCGGTACAACCAATAATGTTTATAATAACATTATTGGTAATTTACAAGCTACTGCAGCAAATGCAGCCAACCCGCTCATCGGAATAAACATTTCCGGCGGATCTAATTGCAATGCAAATTACAATACCGTATACTTGAATGGCTCCAGCTCTGGGGCTTTATTTGGTTCAAGCGGTATTTACGCATCAACTACCCCTACGGTTAGTATGAGGAACAATCTGGTGGTGAACACCTCGACCAGCGCAGGAGCAAGCAATACAGCGGCTCATCGCAGAAGTTCGGGTACTACAGGAGTAATTCCTGCCAACTATGCAGCTAATTCCAATAACAACTTGTTTTATGCAGGCACCCCAAGTGCTACTAATCTTATTTATGTAGAGGGTACTAGCACATTCACTAACGACAAAGCTACCATTGCCGATTATAAAACCTTTATGTCGAGCAGAGATCAGGCAGCTGTAACCGAAAATCCAAGTTTTGCGAGCACTACAGGTTCAAGTTCTACCTTCCTTCACTTCGCTGCCGCCACAGTAACTCTTGCGGAAAGCGGAGCCGCTTTGGGGACAGGTATTACTGACGACTTTGACAGCAACCTCCGCCAGGACGCGGGAGGTTATGGAGGTACCGGAACCTCTCCGGATATCGGTGCGGATGAATTTGAAGGAAGCAATCCTGCTCCTCTGATTACCGGCGTTTCAATTACGCCATCAACCAACCAGTGTACGGCTGTGTCGCGTGCGGTTTCTTCAACAGTAACCCCTTCAAGTGGAACGCTTACTTCTGTAGTTCTTAATTATTCATTCAACGGAACTCCACAGACGCCGATTTCTATGACCAACAGCAGCGGCAATATTTGGGATGCTACCATTCCGGTTGCAAGCCCTGCAAATGCTACGGTTACCTGGTCAATTGTTGCTACCAATACTGTTCCGTTCAGCACTACATATTCAGGCACATCATATACTGATGCCCCTTGGACAGGTGTAAGTACTGCAGCATCAGCAAACCCAACTACTGTATGTGCAGGTGGGTCAACTCTTCTTTCCACTAATTTTGTTAAGGCAGGTAGTGCAACTGTAGGTGCCGGAGCGGGTTCTTCCAGTTCCAACCCGGCATCACCTTTTAATGGTGGTTATGGTGGTAATAAAACTCAGTTCCTTTATACAGCGGCCGAATTACTGGCTTCCGGTTTGGTTGCGGGTAACATCACTTCTGTTGCATTTGATGTGACATTTGCCGGAGCACTTGATTCAGGATTCGCTATCAGTATGGGACACAGTGCCCTGACTGAATTTGGAGCTACCGTTACTATAGTGGGTGGCCTTACTGATGTTTATACCCCAACCGATTTCCAGCCGGTACTTGGGATAAACACCTTTACATTAACAACTCCATTTGCATGGAACGGAACTTCTAACCTTATTATATCCTTCTGCTGGAGTAATAATAATGCTTCAAATACATCCAGCACAGTAAGGACGGATGCTACCGTTAATTATTCCAGCCAGAGTTACAGAAAAGACAATGAAACGAAGGCGGCGTTGTGCGCATTTACAGGAGCAACCGGTGCCGGCACCTTCAGTTTCACACGAGGCCAGGCAAGAGCTCAGCTGATTATTGGCGGAAATACTCTGCCACTTTCCAGCTACTCGTGGTCAGACGGAACTAACACAGTTGGCTCGGGCTATACTTTGTCACAGTCTCCGACAGCCAGTACAATATATACTGTTACAGCCACCACTAATGTGGGCAGTTGTACTACAAGTGCTACAGTTTCTGTAACTGTCGACGATCTTGCAATTACAGGAACTACCGGTACTGACCTCAGCTGCTATCAAAGCGCTGACGGCGAGGTTGCAGTAACAGCAACAAGTACAGCAGGTGGCCATATGTTCTCATTAAACGGAGGAACTCCACAGGCATCCGGAACATTTACCGGACTGGCTGCGGGATTCTATACCGTAGTAGTAACAAATGCCAACAGCTGTTCGGCAACCACTACCATCACCCTGACCGAGCCGACGCAAGTAATAACTGTCGCCAGCAATGACGGTCCGGTTTGTGACGGAGCAACTGTCAATCTTGGTGCCACAGGGGCCTATGTAAGTTATGCCTGGACCGGACCTAATGCATTTTCGGCCTCAGGTGCCGCACAGAGCTTCAACGCTACTCTTGCTGATGCAGGAGTATACACAGTTGTTGCTACGGATGGTATAGGTTGTACGGGTTCTTCTACTACTACATTAGTAGTGAACTCAAACTTCGCGGTTTCAGTTACTATTGCTGCCGCGCCGAGTCTCTCGGTTTGTACCGGCGACACTGTGACATTTACGGCAAGCCCTACCAATGGCGGAACAACACCATTGTACGAGTTCTTTGTAAATAACATCTCCGCAGGAGCTGCCAGCGCAAGTAATACTTATGCCTTTGTTCCAAATAATGGCGATCAGGTATATGTCCAGATGAACTCTGACATCACCTGTACCAGCAACGACCCTGCAAACTCCGACACTGTTACAGTGTCTGTATCAGGTGCGGTTGCAGCGGCTGTTTCTCTGAGCCCTTCAGCAAACAATCTTTGCGGAACCGCTTCAGTGACATTTACAGCAAGTCCGACAGCGGGCGGAACATCTCCAACTTACGAGTTCTTCGTAAATAACATCTCCGCAGGAGCTGCCAGCGCAAGTAATACTTATGCATATACACCGGCTGATGATGACACGGTACGAGTGGTAATGACTTCCAGCTTCGCCTGCGCGACTGGAAACCCTGCTACTTCGTCTGATGTAATTATGGCAGTGTTTACTGTTCCTTCCAATCCAATCATCACCCCGAGCGGAGCTACAACATTCTGTGCTCCCGGGACAATAACATTGACCAGCAGTTACACAGGCGGCAATGTATGGAGCACCACAGAAACAACTGACGCGATTGTCGTTTCAGCTTCAGGATCTTATACAGTTACTTATACAGATGGAAATGGCTGTTCAGCCACTTCTGCCGCTGAAGTAGTTACAGTGAATATAGCTGTCGCTTCTATAGGAGGATCACTTAACCTTTGCACAGGATCTGTCAATATTCTTACTGCCTCTGCAAGTCCTGCAGCGGTTTCATACTTATGGTCACCGGGTGGTCAGACTACTGACACCATTCATGTACTTGCAGGCGGATCATATTCTGTTCAAACCACAGATGCTAACGGATGTACCGATACTGAAAGTGTAATTGTTACCGAGAATGCGATACCAAGTGCAAGCATTTCAGGAAACTCAAGTTTCTGTACAGGCGTTCCAGAGTTATTGACTGCAACAGCATCGGCAGGATCAGGCACAATCACAACTTATCAGTGGGTACTCAACGGATCTACCAATGTTGGAACCAACTCAAGCACTTATAGTGCAACTGCGGCAGGATCATATACTGTTATAGTTACTAATTCAAACGGATGTTCGTTCACATCGACCGCGCAGGTACTTACCGGCGTAGGACCGCTGAACGGAACTTATACAATTGACAACGGCCAAGCGGCTTCTTGCACTAACTACCTCTCCTTCGCGGACGCGTTCAGTGACCTGAACACTTATGGTGTTGGCGGAAATGTTGTGTTTAATGTCGAAGCAGGCCAGACTCATACAGGTAATCTTACTTTGAACATGTGTTCATTGGGCGCGAATGCTCCTAATGCTTCACAAACACTTGCTTTCCGCAAATCAGGGGCAGGAGCTAATCCACTGATTACAGCAGGAACAGGAAGCGGCACTTCAGACGCGATTGTTAAAATTGTAGGTGTTGACTACCTGACTTTCGATGGAATAGACCTTCAGGAAAATGTGGCCAATACAACTGATTCTATGCGCGCTGAAGCAGGGTATGCATTATTGAAATGTTCAGGAACCGATGGTGCACAAAACGACACTATCAAAAATTGTACAGTAACCCTTAATAAAGCGAATCCTTCATCAGTGGGTATCTATGCTCCAAATCTGGATGCAAGTTTTGCGGCGGTAACTGTAACTGCCACAAGCGGATCACACTCAAACAATAAATTCTTCAGCAATACCGTCAGCAATTCTTATTTCGGAATTATTCTCGGCGGTATGAACGACACTATCCCCTATGCCCTCTATGACCATAACAATGAACTTGGCGCGGTTGGAAACGGAAATAGTGTGAGCAACCTCGGTGGCGGCTCGACAGCGTGTTATGGAATCTTTGCCGAATATCAGGATGATTTCAACCTTAACGGCAATACAATAAATACCGGTGCTTCCGCAGGCACAGGACTGATCAATGCCCTGAGACTTGGTGACATGAGAGGTTCTAATGTCAATGTTGACGGCAATACTATAACATTGAAAACAAGTGCTGCAAGTACAACACAGTGTATTGCATTACGCAGCAGCGCGGGATCACGTTATGGACGCCCTTATTCGTCTTCAGTTAGCAATGTTGTGAACATCACAAATAATACGATTGAGAACTGTACTTATACCGGTTCCAACGATCTGTGGATGATGTTCCTTGGAAGAGCGTCTGTCGATACACTGACCGCTTATAACTTGAATGTTACAGGAAACCAGCTGATCAATAACACCAGTTCGTCTACAAGTGCAACCGGAACCATGTATGGCATCATTTGCCAGGCAACAGGAGATTCTGTAAATATTTCCAATAACAACATCAGCACCAATACCATGAATGGTAATGCTGCCCATCAGATGAGAATGATTGTTACAGGATACAACAGTATCGCCAGCGGTTCTCTCCCTTATTCTCCTAAGTTCAACGTTTCAGGCAACACATTGCTTGGTAATACCTCAACTGCAACTACAGCCGCAGTTCAGGGAATTATGGTTGAGAGTTATGGAGGTAATAGTTCACAGGCAGGCACTATGGTGTATGTCACCAACAACCAGGTTGGCGCTGCTACACTATCACAAACTACAGGTGCATTTACCGGAATCAGTTCCAGTACTTATGCAAATACGCGCCACTATATTACCGGTAACAAGGTTTATAACATAACCAGAAACGCAGCTACAACCGGTGCGTTTACGGGTATTACAGCTCCTTTGAGCAGTGCACCATTGAGCTACACTATCGAAAATGACACGGTTAGCGGAATCTCGATGACCGCAGGTACTACTACTATTTTCACCGGAATCAACTCGACCAGCGCAGCGACTCAGTTGTCTTCAATTAGTAGCAACGTAGTGAGTTCGAATACTGTTAATGGAACAGGAGCCTTCACCGGTATTGCAAACACAACAGGTGTAGACAAGCTGATCATGAGCAGCAACTTTGTAAACGACAACTACAAGTCGAGTACGGGTACGATGTCGCTTATATCAACCGGCAGCGCAGACACACTTACGATGAATAGCAATACTATCACTAACAACAGAATGTTGGGAGGTGCGGCAGCAAGTACTTTAAATTGTGTTATTGGAGGTACATCGAAGTATGTATTTAATGGCAACACGATCCAAAACAACTATGTCACTACAATGACAGGTACAAGTATTGCTACGGTTTCAGGATATACGAATGCATTATCACCAACTGAGGAAACTGTATCAAACAATATTATTCGTAAGCTCTATGTAACCGGTACATCTTCAGGACTGCACCAGATTCGCGGAATCTATCATAGTACCACCACGGGTGTAAGAAGTGTTTACGGCAACGTAATTGACAGTCTTTATACCAATACAACCTCCAGTGCCGCGATTACAGGTATTATTTCATCTACAGGCGGAACGGTTAGTATCTATAAAAACAAGATTTATGATATGTTGACCGGCCAGAATGGAGTATCAGCTTCCATCTCCAAGGGTATCAGTATTACTGCCGGAACAGCTGTAACCGCATCCAATAACCTGATTGGCGTTGCCGCGGGCACCACACCGGTACAGGTAAATGGCAATGCTTTACAGGGTATAGAAATAACCGGTGGAACGGCAGTCAATTTGTACTACAATACCATTCGCGTATCGGGTAATGGCAGCGGAACAGCTTTTGGTACAAGCGGTATCAATATCTCGTCTACTACACCTGTCGTTACACTCAAGAATAACTTGGTACTTAACCTCTCGGGTGCAGGTGGTGCTGCTGCAACAAACTCAGCAGTTGCTTTACGTCGCAGTGCTGCGGCATTTACGGGATATTCTTCCGCATCAGATAAAAACATCTGGTATGCCGGAACTCCAAGCGGTTCACACCTCTTGTATTTTGACGGAACAACAAGCTATCAGACTCTTGCAAGCTTTAAGGCGGCAGTAACTCCTCGTGAAGCAGGATCTCAGACAGAAAACGTTACTCTTCTCAGCACAACAGGTGCTAATGCGAACTTCCTGCATGTTGATGCTTCGGTTGCTACAACTGCTGAAAGCGGAGGGGTGAATGTTGGCGGAATTACAGATGATTATGACAATGAAATCCGTCAGGGAAATGTGGGATACGTAGGAACAGGAACTTCTCCTGATGTCGGTGCCGACGAATTCGGCGGAATATCCGCTACTCCATTTATTTCTAACGTTATTGTAACTCCTTCAGACACTTGTGTCGCTCAGAGTCACAGCATTTCGGCAGATGTTACTACAACTGTTGGGGTTATTGATTCAGTGAGACTAAGCTACAGCTTTAATGGAGTTGCTCAGACATCAATTCTGATGACTGTTCCAACATCCGGCAGCACATACACCTTCACTGTTCCTGTCGCGACGCCAACAAACGCGATTGTAACTTGGTCTTTGAATGGCTGGAATTCTACACCATTGAATTATTCATATACCGGCACTTCATATCAGGATGAATACATGGTTGCTCCACTTGCTTCAGCAAGTCCGGATACAGTTTGTCTTGGAGAAAGCGTGACATTGCTTGCCGGAGCCTTGCCTCCTGCTACGCCTGCCGCCTCCACTTATTGTGCTTCCACGCACACTTCAGGATGTAGTACAGACGCGATGCTTCTTGTGGTATTAAATACTTTGAGTAATCCTTCTGTTTGTGCAGCAAGTCCTTATTACACTAATTTCAGTGGAGTAGGCGGAACAGCAACTACAACTCTTTCTGTAGGTGGTAGCCCTTATTCTTTGGCTATAACGTTTGGAACAGACGGCAGCCAGTATTTCGGTGCCTGGATCGATTATAACCACAACGGAACCTACGAAGCAACTGAATTCCTTGGAGCCTCCGGAAACGCGGGTTCCAGCGGAACAATCGCTGTGTCTTTCAGCATCCCGGCTACTGCTTACAATGGAGTTACCCGCATGCGTATTGTTGGAGGAAATGATTCTCCTGTAACCAGTGCTCAGCCTTGCGGAGCTTCTTCAAGTGCTTATGGTGAAACGGAAGATTATGACGTGACCATCACTGGCGCGACAGACATCATCGTTGACCCAATCTTCACTACTTATAGCTGGTTTGACGGCACGAATACCTACACAGGAAACCCTGCTATTGCCACCCCAACGACTACCGGTATTTATACTTACACCCTCACAGCGGGAGACGGATCTTGCAGTGTTGTATCATCAACTGATACTGTTGAAGTGCTTCCGATTCCTGCTATGCCTGTTGGCCATGATTCTACTCAGTGTGGTAATGGTGCTCCTTTCGTGTATGTACAGGGAACACCGGGTGCTACATTCAACTGGTATGATGCCGCAGTTGGCGGAACACTGTTACAAAGCAGCATTGATACTACTTATACTACTTCTATTAACGCAACGCAGGTATTCTATGTTGCCGAGGTGGGTACGAATGGCTGCTCTGGTCTTCGCGTGATGGTTACAGCGACTGTAACCTCGCCTGATCCGATTGATGCTCAGTCTACAGCTTTGGCAGTATGTCCGGGTACATCATTTGACCTGAGCGTAATTCAGACAGGAAGTACAAATAACTATAACTATACATGGAACGCGGTTCCTTCATCGGGAAGCGGTATCAGCGGAACCCTTCTGGGAAGCCCTGTGACTGTTACTCCTACATTCCCTGGAACCTATAACTATATCGTTACCGCAGTTGATGGTCCGGCACTTTGTGTTATCCAGGATTCAGTTTCTGTTCTGGTGTACAATATTCCTACTATCACTTCTGTAAGCGCAGTTCCTGATACGATTTGTGCAGGAGACTCAACTGTTTTAACAGCTCTTACGCCTGCTGTTGTTAGTGGTGTTGCTCAGATTGGAACCGGAACTTCAGTTACATCTACTTATCCTTACTACAGACTCTATGGTGGGTCTAAAACGCAGATGTTGTACCTGGCAAGCGAATTGACTGCTGCCGGCCTTTCTGCCGGAAATATTACTACTGTTGGTTTTAATATTACCGCATTGGGTACTACTATGTACAATGCCAGTATTAGCCTGAAGAATACAGCTTCAACAACTTGCTCAGCATTTGAGACAGGATTGACACAAGTAGCAAGCTACGACTCAATTGTCCCTGTTCTTGGTGTTAACAGCCATTCAATTACGCCTTTCGCATGGAATGGAACATCAAATCTCCTGGTAGAATTTTGCCTCCAGGTAAATGATGCCGGTGCAACAAGTTCTACAGTGACTTACTCTAACCCTGGATTTGCAGCTACATTCAAGCAATACGCGGATAATGTACCTGCTCATTGTACAACACCAACAGGAACAACCAGTGCTTCCAGCACAATTCGTCCTAACCTTTATATCAATGGCCAGGTGAACGGCTTTGGTGGAGGAGCTTATACATGGACATGGAACCCTGGTTCATTGTCTGGAAATACTGTAACAGTAGCTCCAACAACTACAACAAATTACACTGTTACCGCGCTTGACGTTAGCACAACTTGCAGTAACTCTGCGAATGTGAGTGTGATGGTGAACCCAACCCCTCCTGCACCGACTGCATTCAATGGCAGCCATTGTGGAGAGTTGACACCTACAGCTTATGTAACCCGTTCACAGGCTGGAACCAGCTTCAACTGGTACTTCCAGGCAAGCGGAGGTACCGCGATTCCATGGCAGAATGACAGTCTTCTAGTAGCTTACCCACGTAATCAGCAGGATACATTCTATGTTGCAGAAGTTTTCGCTACAGGGCCATGTGAAGGACCTCGTTCGATGGTAGTTGAAGTGTTTACGGGCGCTGATGCGATCATTGCTACCGCTACCGTGCCTAATGATACAATCTGTCCTTTCGGAACAGTAACGCTGAGCGCGACTCAGGGAACTACGAATACCTATACAACCTATACATGGACAACTATTCCTGCGGGAGGAACTGCAAGTGGTCAGAATACGACTGCAACAGTTCCAAACCTGGCAGGTCAATTGATCTGGGTTGTTACTGCTTCTGACGGAACTTGTAGTACTGTTGCATATGATACAATTACAGTTACAACACCACCTGTGCTTGTTAACGTAATGGCATCGGAGGACAGTGTTTGTCCTGGAACAAGCGTGACGTTGTCTGCTCAGACTGCGGATATCTCTTCAGGTATTGTTACACTTGGAACTTCGACAACAACCATCGGAGGAACCAATGGTAACCCATACCGTTCAGGTAATGGTACCGGTAATCAGGTGAGAACACAACTTCTTGTGACTGCAGCTGAATTGACTGCAGCGGGAATTTATCCTGGAAACATGTCAAGCCTTGGATTCACAACTACAGGAGTAGGTGGAACGGTGATCAATTTTGAAATCAAAATGGGTCATACCGCTGCAACAGCCCTTACCACTACTTTTGAAACGTCATCACTGACATCAGTATACACTTTGGCCAGCTTCACAGCTGTACTTGGTTTGAATACACATACATTCAGCACTCCATTCGTATGGAATGGAACTTCAAACGTGCTTGTGGAAGTTTGTCAACAAAATGATGTCCTTGGAACCAATACCGTTTCGGCTAATACCCCTGCCTTTGCACCTAACGTTCACGTTGGTGCGGTTGGTGGCTGTACTGCTCTTACAGGTGTTGCAGTTACCGGCCGTCCGATCATGACATTTGGCGCGCAGACAGTTGGATATGGTCCAGGTTCAGTAATCTGGGCTTGGAATCCTGGAGCTATTGCAAACGATACAGCAATTGTGAGCCCAACATCAACAACTGTTTATACCGTTACAGCTACTGACCCTAATCCTCCGGGATGTTACAGTCAGGCAACTGTTAGCATATATACATACCCTGAGCCATTGGCGCCGATTAATCCGGTTTCCCTTACTCAGTGCGGAAGCGCGGTTCCTTTGATCAGCGTAACACGTTCCGGTGCAGGCAGCGATTCTTTCAAATGGTACACAGTGTCAACAGGAGGAACAGCAATTGCCGGCGAGACAGATTCAGTTCTCACTTCACTTATCGTAAGCGCGACAACTACTTTCTATGTAGCCGAATTCAACGGAGACTGTGAAGGACCTCGTACTGCAGTAACCATAACGGTTAACCAACCGGATCTTGTTACTATCAATGCTTCAGACACCAGTGTATGTCTGCCATTAGGCAGCCCTATTACCTTGGATGCGATACAATCAGGTTCTACCAGTGTATACGTTTTCACCTGGTCTGCCAACCCATCAGGCACAGCAGGGCTGAGTGGAACATCAGGACCTTCTGTGACAGCTAACCCTACAGCTACAGGAACATATACCTATACTGTTAGTGCAGTAGATGCCGGCGCAGGTTGTGCATCGATTGTTGATCAGATCATTGAGGTAAATGTAGCTCCGGTTATTGGCAGTGTTACTGCTAGTAATGACACAGTTTGTGCAGGAAGTCCTGTAGTACTGACTGCGGCAACTTATGCAGTCTCTTCGGGTACTGCACAGATCGGAACAGCGACAACTACAACAACTACATATCCATATTACAGATTATATGGCTCATCAAAAACTCAAATGCTTTATAGAGCAAGTGAGTTGACAGCCGCAGGTCTCTTTGCAGGTAACCTCACATCCATTGGATTCTATGTTACTGCTGCTTCTACTGCGATGCCAAATGTGAAGATCAGCATGAAGAATACTGCTTCAACAACGATCAGCGCGTTTGAAACCGGTATGACACAGGTTGCAACAGAGGCACTGTACACTCCTGTCGTTGGACAAAGCAGTCACCCGATCACACCGTTCTATTGGAATGGTACTTCCAACCTGATCGTGGAGTTCTGCTTCGAGAACAACGATGCCGGTGGATCCAGCACAACAGTGCGTTACTCTAACCCTGGTTTCGCTGCGGTTTACAAGCAGTATCAGGATAATGCAGCGACACATTGTTCAGCACCTGCTGGAACAACAAGCTCTTCAAGCACGATCCGACCTAACTTGTATCTGAATGGCCAGGTAGCTTCGGTTTCATCCAACAGTTTCAACTGGACATGGAATCCCGGTAGCTTGACTAATGATACGGTTACCGTTAACCCTACCGTAACAACTACTTATACAGTTACTGCCGCTGCAGGAGCTTGTACTGATGATTCAACGGTTACAATTGTTGTGAATCCTGTTCCTGCCACGCCGACCGCAAATAATTCCGTTCAGTGTGGTACAGGAACGCCTACATGTTCAGTAAACGGCGGAACCGGAAGCTTCAACTGGTATCTGCTTCCAACAGGAGGCATCCCTATTGCGGGACAAACCAATGACAGTCTCTTCTCCTATCCAATCTCTGTTACAGACACCTTCTATGTATCTGAGGACAACGACACTTGCGAGAGTGGACGTGTGATGGTTATAGCCGTGGTTAACCCTGTTGATACCGCAACTGCCACTATCTCAACTGCCTCGTTCTGTCTGGGAGGATCTGCTACACTTACTGCCGTACAGACAGGAAGTGTTGGAAACACCTTCACATACACATGGACACCTTTACCGGAAGCCGGAAGCGGTATTACAGACAGCATAGTTGGTAACGGATTATCAATAACTCCGACATCTGCAGGTACTTATGTTTACACCTTAACTGCTCAGGATGGTTCCTGCAATTCGGATCCGACTACGGTTACCCTGCTTGTAAATGCTCTCCCTACTCTGAGCATAGGTTCTGATATTGATCTCTGTTTTGGTTCCAGCGCAACATTAACTGCAACCACGAACGGAGTATCTACACTGGCTCAAATAGGTACCGGAACATCAACCACTTCTACTTATCCTTATTACCGTCTTTACGGTTCTTCCAAAACTCAAATGCTCTACCGTGCAAGTGAATTGACTGCGGCGGGTCTCGTGGCGGGTAATATCAGTTCGGTCGGATTCTATGTTACAGCTGCTTCGTCAGCTATGCCAAATGTTAGAATCAGCATGAAGAATACTGCCATAACAGTATTGACAGCAAGTACGTTCGAAACGGGCTTGACTCAGGTTGCTACGGAGGCATTGTTTACACCGGTAGTTGGTGTTAACAACCACCCAATAACTCCATTCTATTGGGATGGAACATCTAACCTCATCGTTGAGTACTGCTTTGAAAATAACGATGCCGGAGCTTCGAGTACTACTGTAAGGTATAGCAATCCTGGGTTCTCGGCTGTTGTTAAACGATATGCTGATACTCAACCAACGTATTGTTCTGCACCTACAACAGGAACCTTTAGCAATTCATCAACTATTCGTCCAAATCTATATTTGGCACAGACAACCGGTACAATCGCATGGTCATCCATTCCGGGTGGCTTCTCGGACAACACTGTTTCAGTTAGTACCGGACCGGTTACCAGCACCACACAGTATGTGGCAACAGTTACCAATGTCAATGGTTGTGTGAACAGCGATACCCTTCAGATAAATGTTGCCACTTCACCGGGAACCTATACAATTACCGCTGCTCCTGACACTATTTGTACATCAGGTTCAACAGTACTTACGGTAAGCGGCCTCTCCAATGGTACTTCAGTTCAATGGCAGAGTTCGCCAAGCGGATTGACAGATACCTGGACTAATGTGGGTAGTGATTCAGCGCAGTATACTACAGGCACTCTCGCCGCAACCACATACTTCAGACTCTATGCGAGTTGCGGAACTGTGGATACATCAAGTGTAAAAGAAATACTTGTTGTTGTACCTTCCATCACCAGCACAACAGACACATCACGTTGCGGTGTCGGGCAGGTAACAGTACTTGCAAGCGGTAACGGTGATATTAACTGGTACACAGCATCTACCGGCGGTACATTACTGTACACAGGCAGTCCGTTTGTGGATACAATTTACGCAACAACGGTTTACTATGTACAGGCAAATATCGGTACCTGTAGTTCAGGTGCCCGTGTGCCGGTAGTGGCTACTTTGAATGCCGCACCGATTGCATCGTTCATAGCGTCTTCTACATCGGTTTGCGACGGTGAGACATTAACACTCACTGCAAGCAGCTCGAATGGAGGTTACACATATTATTGGTCCCTTGATGGTACAACCATTCAGTATACCGGTAATCCATATGTATTGGTACCAGATTCAACTATGACTTTCTGGCTACTCGCAGTAGATAGTTCCGCCGGCACCTATAACCTTTGCGCATCATACGATGGTCCTTTGACAGTGACCTGGAACGAAATGCCTGTTGCTCCGATTGTAACACCAGCTACCAGCCAGATTTGTACTGCGGGTGACTCTACACTGCTTACTGTAAGCAATCCTGTTCTTGTTTCCCCGGGCAATGCAATTGTTGGTACCGCTACTACTACAACATCTACTTCAGGCGACCTTCCATACGAAATGTTCTGGGAAGGTCAGAAGAAGCAATTGTTGTTCACTGTTGCAGAATTAAATGCCGCAGGTTTAGTTGCCGGACCAATCACTGCCTTGTCATTCGACATCAGTGCTATGGGTGCTACAATTACTCCACAGAACGACTACAAGATCAGTTTAGCACATACTGCATCAATTGATTTGTCTGCAGCTTATGAAACAGGTCTGACTCTTGTCTATGGCCCAGTTAACTACACACCAACTGCAGGTATCAATACGCATACTTTCTCAGCTCCATTCGCATGGAACGGAACGTCCAACATCGTAGTAGACATCTGCTCTGATAATGACCCAACAGGTACTTGTACCACCGGATCTCCTATCTGTTATGGCTCTTCACCTACCAACTTCTATACTGCTACAACGAATATTTCTGTTCGCAGTAATTATGGTGATAACTCGGTAGTACGCGACCAGTGCAATGCTCCAACAGGAAGTTTGGTATCACACAGCAACCGTCCAAATGTAGTATTTGCAGGATACGTTGGAGCTCCAATTAACTACACTTGGAACCCGGGTGGTGCTACAGGAGTAAGCGTTTATGTGACTCCGACAGCTACAACCACTTACACGGTTACAGCTACTCTTGGAATATGCTCTGCAACAGGAACAGCGGTTGTGAATTATACTCCGGTTCCTTTGGTAATCACACCAAGCGGATCTACTACATTCTGTGGTTCAGGAACAGTTACACTTGACACAATTGGCAGTGATCCTGGATTCAATTCCTTCTCTTGGTCAGATGGCACATCAAATGTTGGAACAACACCGGCAATTACGGTATCTCCTACAGTAACTACTATCTACACACTTACAGCTGTTAACACTAACGGATGTACAGTTGAAGAGACGATCACTGTTACTGTTTACCCTGCGGTGTCTGTTACAATTACACCTTCATCCACAGCACCACTTTGCGGTGGCGTGGGAAGTGTTACACTTACAGCGGATGCAGGTTATAGCAGCTATCTCTGGAGTCCGGGCGGTGAAACAACACAAGCGATTGTTGTGTCTCCTGTAGCAACTACGACCTATACAGTTAGTGCTGTTGATGGCAATGGTTGCACACAGACAGGAACATATACCGTGAATGCATTCCCTGCACCTTCTACACCTACAATCACCGCATCAGTTGCAGTTAACCCACTCTGTTGGGATGGAGTAAGTGCCACCACATTTGTGACACTTACAGCCGACACAACAGGAGCAGGAGCAGGTTCAAGTCTTTCATGGAACGACCTCTTCTCCAGCTCAGACGACTTCATTGATGTCTATGCGGTAGATTACGGAATGGGATTACAAACCTTCACTATCACGGTGACCAACTTAGATGGTTGCCAATCTACGGCTTCGATTAATGTGGATATTGATACTTGTGTAAGTGGATTGAACCTTGATCTGACGGTCTTCCTTGAAGGCTACATTATCAGCTACGGTCCAACTACGATGTGGAGTACTTTGTATGACCTTGAACAAGGAGCATCAATTCCTCCGGGTCCATACAGTCCGAATGCAACCGATAGTATCGAAGTGAATCTGTGGAGTCAGTCAGCGGTAACGGCCAATATTGCACCGGATTATTCTGAAAAGGTAATTCTGAACAATGACGGATCGGCTTCTATCACGTATTCTACCGGAGCTACCGGCTACTACTACATCGCGGTGAGACATAGAAACACACTGGAAACATGGAGTAAGGACTCAGTAGACTTCACAAGTGGCTCGGCTATCTATGACTTCAGCACTGCACTTACTCAGGCATTCGATGACGGATTTAATCCTCCAATGCAGAACATGAGCGGAGTCTATGCACTCTATAGTGGTGATGTGAATCAGGACTTCACTATTGACGGATCGGATTTGACCGATATCGATAATGACAATAATCTCTTCGCCTTCGGATACAATGTAACAGATTGTACAGGAGATGGCGCGACAGATTCCAATGATATCATCATCGTGGATAATAACAAGAACCTGTTCTTATTCTATGCACGACCATATTAATTGAATTCTCCCGCAGGGTATCTGAAACCGGATATCCTGCGGGATTATTTAATGATATTGAAGTCATTATTTAGTCACATTGAAATCATAAACTTACACTCACCATATTAAAAACAAAAATTAAACAACTAACTCCATAAAACAATGACAATGAAAACACTACTATCAACATGTCAAAGGTTTATGCTTCTATTCGCTCTGCTTGCAGTGGGAATGACGGCACAGGCCATCCCGACTTTTAAACTGTATCTCACGAACGAGGTTCAGGTGGCACCTAATCAGTACGAGTTCGACATTTATTTACAACGAACAAGTGTTGAAACACTGGAATTATCACTTTTCCAGTTTGGACTTTCGTTTGACACCGCAATTATGAACGGTGGGGTTCTTTCCATTGCGAGGATTGCCGGAACCACAGACTTACCTGCCCATTATACCAGTGGTAGTATAGTTGTAGGTTTGGCTAACGCAAATGTAAATGGTGTGATTTCACGCCATATCAACAGTGCTGCCGGTGGACTACCACCGGGAGGCCCTGGTACCGGATTTCTTGTTCCTGATACAGGTACACCATGCTCGACTCCCGGAGTCCGGATAAATCGTTTTAGGTTGACCAATACAGTACCATTTAAAACGAACTCCACCATGAAGCACATTTGGTCAATTGCAGCGGCTTCACAAAAAACAAACACCACTGTTAGTGCCTACATTGGTTCTACTAATACGAACATTTCAAATGGCGTGCAGGCAACCAGCTTCATGTCATATAATACAGCTGGAACTTGTGCACAAAACATCACTTTAAATCCGGCATCTACATGTGCGGTTGTCGTAGCTACAACAGTTTCACCAGTCAGCTGCTTCGGCGGCAATGACGGATCGGTTACAGTAACATTGTCCGGTTCGGGTACTACTTCAAGCGGAACCTATTCATTGGATGGTGGCCCTGCCACACCGTATAACAGCAATCCATTTACAGTAGGTCCATTCACAGCTGGACCGCATTCAATCACAGTAACTACTACTACGCCTTGTGTAACCAGCGCAACAGGCTTTACCATTACGCAACCAACACAACCACCTGCACCAACAGTCGCCTGTTATGAAACAGCAACCTGGAATAGTGCAACATGTGTATGGGATGTAACAGGCACACAGCCACCTGCACCAACAGGTCTTGCTTGCTGGGAGACAGCAACATTCAACAACACAACTTG